>JAYTOQ010000424.1:0-2634 GCA_043747665.1 Polyangiaceae bacterium
CACCGCCGAGTGGACCGCCATCGCGGCGATGGCCTTGATGAAGAGATGGACGAAGCGAACGAAGAGCACGATCCCCGCCGAGCCGCCGGTCAGCTTCACGAAGAGCCAAACGAACGGCAGTAGCAGCAACCCCGCCGTCTGCGCGGTGCTGACCTCGTCGATGAAGGGGCGATCGCCGAGCGCGAAGCGGTAGGGGAGCGCGATCGAGAACGCCTCGTCGGAGAGATCGGCCGAGAAGCGCAGCCGGTGCACCAGCGCACCGAGCGCGAAGACGCCGCACAGGACGACCACGACGGTGGCGAAACGCGGCGAGCTCCGCACGGCGGTACCCTTTACCGTACCACCGGCTCGGGTTGCTCGGGCGGTTGCTCGGGCGGTTGCTCGGCCTGCTCGGGAAGCTCACCGCGGCGGCGCAACGCGAGGTACGGGAACACGCCGAGCAGGCACGGCGCGAGGATCCCGATGAGGTAGACGTTGAACACCGTCGCGCCGTCGTGCAGGCCGATCATCGTGAACAGCCGATCGAAGGCCACGTGCCCGACCCCGAGCCCGGCGGGCGAGATGGGCAGGATCATCGTGAGGATGCCCAGCGGATAGACGGTGGCGACCGACGAGAAGGGCACCTCCTCCGAGAGGAGTGCGCGCGTGAGCAGCGTGAAGAACGCGATGGTCGCTGCGTGCGCCAGCATCGAGTAGCCGAGCGCGAGGAGCAGGCTCTTCGGACCCGCGGAGAGAAGACGTGCCGCAGCCACCAGGCGATTCGCGAGCTTTGCGATGACGGTAGTGCCAGTCGTGTACGTCTCCAGCCGATCACCGGCGCGTCGCATCGCGAGCACGAATAGCGCCGGCCCGACCAGCGTGCACACGCCGAGGAACCCGACGGCCATGGCGAGCTGCCGGAGCTGCGGGTTCTGCCAGAGCAGCGGGCCCTTGACGATCGCCACCATGCTCGCGACGAGGACGAGCGCGCCGAGGCCGACGAGCCGCTCCACGAACACGATGAGGAGGATGGTCGTGCGCTTCGACGGATCCTCGTCGCGCGCGACATAGAGCGCCTTGACGACGTCGCCGCCGACGTTGCCGGGGACCACGGTGTTGAAGAACAGCGCCGTCAGCTGGAGCTGGACCGCCCGCCAGAATGGCACGTGCGCGCCAGCCAGGCCGAGCAAGACCCTCCAGCGCATCGTCCCGGTCGTCAGCGCGAACGCGAACAGGCCGAGGTCGGCGACGAGGAGGATCGGCCGCTCCAGGAAGATCGAGAGCGCGCCGAAGCGAAGCATGCCCGATCGAACGAGCCAGGTGATGAGCGTCGCGGCCACCGCGACCTTCGCGACGAAGATGCCGATGCTCTTGGCGCGGTTTGGCTTCGCCATGGCAGGGGCGCGGAGCATAGTGCCCGCAACGGGCATTTTCGCCAGATTTCTTCGGGGATTGCCGCGCCGCGCGACGCTGGCACGGCCCTGCCATTGGCACTATAAGAAAGGCCGTTTCATGCAGGCAACAGGCCCCATTCCTTTCATCGACTTGAAGCGCCTCGTGCCGCGCTTTCGGAACGAAGTGGTCGAGGACTGGACCGCGTGTCTCGACAACACCGAGTTCGTGGGTGGGCCGCGTGTCGCCGCCGTCGAGAAGAAGCTTGCGTCCGTGCTCGCGGTTCCGCACGTCGTGTCGTGCGCCAACGGCACCGACGCGCTGCTCGTCGCGCTCCAGGCGGTCGGCGTGAAGCGCGGCATGAAGGTGGCGCTCCCGAACCTCACGTTCTGGGCGACCTTCGAGGCCGTGGCGCAGCTCGGCGCCGTGCCGGTGCTCGTCGACATCGATCCCGACGACCTCCACGTCAGCCTCGACGAGCTCCGTGCCGCGCACGACGCGCATCGCTTCGAAGCGCTGATGCTCGTCCACCTCTTTGGCTGGACGTCGTCGCGCCTCCTCGAGATTCGTGCATTCTGCAAAGATCGCAACATCGCCATCGTCGAGGACGGGGCGCAGTGCTTCGGCGTGGAGGCGTTCGGCAGGCCGGTGCTCGCCGACGCGGACATCGCGACGCTCTCGTTCTACCCCGCCAAGGTGGTGGGCGGCGCGATGGATGGCGGCGCCATCACCATGCAGTCGAAGGAGCACGAGACGTTCCTCCGCTCCATCTGCAACCACGGTCGCTCCGATCACTATTCGTACGCGCACGTCGGCTGGAATTCCCGCATGGGCGGTCTCCAGGCGGCGTTCCTGTTGCGCATGCTCGATCACGTCCCGGAGATCCTCGAGTCGCGCCGCACGGCAGCTGCGTGGTACCGCGAGCGCATCAGCGGCGACTCCAAGCTGGGCAAGCAGATCCGCGTCTACGGCCCGGCCAATGCCGCCACCGGCATCGTCGAGAACGGCTACCTGAGCGTCCTCACCATCGAGGGCAAGCGCGGTCAGGACGTCGTCGACGCATTGAAGGCGAAGGGCATCGGCGCGGCGCGCACGTACCCCGAGACGATGGATGTGCAGCCGCCCGCGAAGGCGGTCGGCGCGATCGTGCACGGCGATCTCCGGCGGTCCAAGGCGTTCTGCGACAAGGTCGTCAACCTGCCGCTGTTCTTCGGCATCCGCGAAGACGAGCGAGAAGCCGTGCTCGCGGCGCTCGCGTCGGTC
>JAYTOQ010000425.1:0-1706 GCA_043747665.1 Polyangiaceae bacterium
GTGAGCGCGCCCGTGAACGCGATCATCATCATGACCGGCGGCGAGAGCACGAACACGAACGAGAGGCGGCAGATGAGATAGACGCCCGCCGTGACCATGGTGGCCGCGTGGATGAGCGCCGAGACCGGCGTCGGACCGGCCATGGCGTCGGGGAGCCAGACGTAGAGCGGGAGCTGCGCGCTCTTGCCGGTGCAGCCGAGGAAGAGCGCGAGGCTCACCGCGGTGGCGCCGGTGATGGTCCACGCCTTGTTCGGCTGGAGCCACGAGAGCGGGACGCGGAGGCCGCCGAACGAGGCGTCCTGGAACTGGCCGCCGCCGATGGGCCAGAGGTGGACCTGCGCGGCGTCGGACGGCGAGACCAGGTTCTGAGCGCCATTGGCGATGCCGGTCCAGTCGAGCGCGCCCGTATAATAGACGAGCAAGAACATGCCGCAGAGGAGACCGAAGTCGCCGATGCGGTTGGCGATGAACGCCTTCTTGCCGGCGGCCGCGTTGGGCGTCTTGTCGTACCAGAAGCCGATCAGCAGGTACGAGCAGAGGCCGACGCCTTCCCAGCCGATGAAGAGCACCGGCAGGTTGTCCGCCAGGATCAGCACGAGCATCGAGAAGACGAAAAGGTTCAGGTAACAGAAGAACCGCCAGTAGGCCTTGTCCTTCTCCATGTACGAGCTCGCGTAGACGTGGATGAGGAAGCCGACGCCGGTGACGACGAGCATCATCACGCCGGAGAGCGCGTCGACGCTGAATTTCAGGTCGATGGGGATGCTCACGTCGCGGAGGCCGCTCGTGCGCATCCACTCCCAGGCGGTCCACACGAGCTTCGCGTGACCGTGCTTGACGACCTCGTGCGCAGCCGCGCCTCCGTGTTCGGTGACCATCTCGGTGGTCCTCGTCCCGGCGACCGCGCTGTCGAGCGCGATGAACGTGGCGATGGCGGCGGCGAAGCTCGCGCCCGTGACCGCGAGGGTCATGAGGCGAACGGCATCCTTGCCGAGGCGGCGTCCGAAGACGCCGTTGACGAACGCGCCGAGCAGCGGCAGCGCCATGACGACCGCGATGAGCGAGAAGTCGTTCGCCGGGAAGAGAGAGGAGAGGAGGTCCTTCATCGGGCGAGCTCTTTCAGTTCTTCAAGAGGTCGGCTTCGTCCGAACGGACGGTGCGCCTTACGCGGAACAGCGACAGCACGATGGCGAGGCCGACGGCGACCTCCGCCGCTTCCGCGGCAATGAGGAAGAAGCCGAAGATCTGGCCGGTGTGGTTGTCGAAACGACTGCGGTTGAACGCGACGAAGGCCACGTTCACCGCGTTGAGCATGATCTCGATGCTCATCAACGTCACGATGACGTTGCGGCGAACCAGGAAGCCGATGCCTCCGATGGTGAAGAGGATCGCGCTGAGCGCGACGTAGTACTCGACGGGGATCACGTGGAGGCCTCCTCACGAAGCGCTTCGATCTCGGTGACGGCCGCGAGCGCCGGGTCGCCTTGAGGAAAGGCCAGCTGCGAGTTCTTCTGCAGCGGCTGGCCGGCGACGGGCGGGCGCGCGCCGCGCTCGTCCGACTTGTGATGACCGCGCGCGACGGCGACGGCGCCGATGATGGCGACCATCAGCAGCGCGCTCGAGAGCTCGAACGGCACGAGCGCGTCGGTGAAGAGGAGGCGGCCGAACGCCTCGACGTTGCCGAAGTCCGAGGGCGGCGACGCGAG
>JAYTOQ010000426.1:0-3165 GCA_043747665.1 Polyangiaceae bacterium
TCCTTGTTGGTGAGGACGAACGCGCGACCCGGCGCATAGAACGAGGTATCGGGCACGTTGACCACGACCGTGTACGGGTACGTCGGAAGCCCGAAGTCGCAGCGCCCGTCGTGGCATTGCGACTTCACGGTCGCGCCCGGCAGCGTGTAGAGCTCGCACTTGTGGACGTCGAGACAGTCCGCATTGAGCGGCGCCTCGGAGAGCGGCTCGGCGACGATGGGCGAGCACGCGACGGCCAGCGCGAGCAACGAGAGCGCAGCGAACGCCGGGCTCTTCACTGCGTGCCTCCCTCGCTCGCGTCCGCGGCGTCGAGCGACGCATCGATGCCGGCATCGAGCGCGGGGCAGCCGCCGAGGTCTCCGTTCGGGTTGTAGAACCACGTCGCAATGTCACCGCCCGGCGCGTCGGGCGTGTGCGAGTGCTTGGCGTCGTCTTCGGAAGCGAGGCGCAGCGCGACGACGATCTCCACCTTGTGACAGCGACCGGGATCGGGCTCGGGGATGGCGACGGTGAGCGTGCGCGTCCCGCCGACCGTGTTGGCCTGCTCGAAGTCGCTGTGGCTCGGTTGCGCGACGAGCCCGTCGTTTCTCAACGAGTCGAAGTCGATGAACGTCGCGTAGGCGATCCTGACGGTGGGATCGATGAGCTCGACGGGGACCACGAACGTCTGCGGCCAGCGCGTCAGCACCGAGGTCTCCGAAGGGACGGTCGAAGCATGAAGGATGGTGGGCCTCGTCTCGGGAATGCGCAGCACCTGGCCCGACGGCTGCGCGAGGATGCAGGCGTCCTCAGCGACGATCACGATGACGCACGCCGCGACCGCTGCGAGAGCAGGAAGCGCGGAGACGATGCGGCGCCCGGTTCGCTTCATGCTCACACCGGCGGCGGTCCGCCGCGCTCGGAGCCGGAGAGGAAGCGTGAGGACTGCGGTGACGGGACGTGCCAGCGCGCGTCGGCGTACTCGGGTCGCACGGCGAGGCGATAGAGGTCGGCGAGCGAGGGCAGCACGTTGCAGAGCCGAACGAGACCGCCGGGACGCTGCAGCTCATCGACGTCGAGCGCCGCGTGCTCGCCGAGCACCGTGCGCGCGGCATGCGCGAAGTCGCCGGTGAGGAACATGCCGACGCGCCGCCCGCTCTGGTTCGCGCGCTCGACGACCAGCTCGAACGGCGTCGCATCGTCGGTGGCGAGGAGCTCCTTGAGACGACGTTGCGCGCGCGGCGCCAGGCTCTGCCAGAGCATCTCCGCGAGGTTGGCGTGCGCGCGGTCCATCTTCGTCTTGGTCGGCGGTCCGAAGGCGCCGAGCAGCACCTGCCAGAGCACGCGCCCCTCCCCGTCCGGCAGGCCGATGGGTAGCGCGTTCTGCGGCAGCACCGATGCGAGGGCATGACCGAGCATCCATCGGACGTCCGGACCGTCCTCGCGCGCCTCGCCGCCGAGGATTGCGGACGGGTTGTGCAGGAGCGCCACGGTGAGCGTCAGCGGGCCGTCCCCGCGACGATGATAGAGCGCAAAACGCGGGGTATCGAGGAGTCGCAGCGCCACCTCGTAGAGGCGGGAGAGCGTCCACATCGGTCCCGGCGCCACGCGCTCGAGACCGGTCATGCGATAGAGCGCCGGCGGCTTCGCGAAGATGGCGCTCGCGTTCTCCCAGACCACGCCGAATGCTTCACCGGCGTGCTCGCGCGAGTGACGTGTGAGCAGCGTCAGCATCCCCGGCTGCGTCTGCTGGGCGCTCAGCGGCGGCGGCGCGATGGGCTTCTTCTCCGCGTCGAAGGCACGAAGGACGTGCTCGAGCGCGCGTACGTAGCTGGGGTGCTTGTCGAGGAGCGCGGCGTCGCGCAGCGAGGCCAGGCGTCCGAGATCGCCGGGCACGAGCTCCACGGCTTGACGACGCACCTTGACGAGCGCCGCTGCCCGCGACGGCTCGGCGGAGAGCAGCGTGTCGAGCTCGTCGGCCGCGGCGAGCGAGCCTTCGCGCAGCGCGTCGGTGAGGATCTTCTCGCCTTGCTCACGATCGCCGGCGGCGATCTTCCTTCGCGCCTCGACGATCGCCGCGAGATGCGGGTCGGCCCGCGACGTCGGCGAGACGGCAGTGGTCTCGACGACACCGCCGCCGTCGCTCGGAACGGCTCGCGGAGCGCTGCTCGGCCTCGCGCTCGGAGCGGTGGGCGCCGGTGAGGCGCTCGCCTCGACCGTCGCAAGCGTCACGACGGGTGGCGGCGGCTCGGTCCTCGGTGCGCCGAGCGGATGCCGTACCGACGGGAAGAGCTCCTCGGCGGCGTTCGCCTGACGCGCGGCCTCGTCCGGCGCGACGGACATCGTCTGGGGCGCGGTCGGGATCGTCCCGATCGCCGGCGGCGTCGGCATCGCAGAAAGGACCTGCGGAATGACCGAAGGCGCTCGCGACGCGGACCGCGCTGGCGACGGTGGAGTGCTCGACACCGGCGGCGGTCGCGATCGGAAGCCGCCCAGCTGCTCGCGGAGGCGCTGTGCGAGCTCCGGAGGCGCCGCGTCGATCGCCTCGCGAAGCGTGCGATCCGCCTGGAGGCGGTCACCCGGCACCGACGACTCGAAGAGCGCGCGCGCGAGCTGCGCGAGGACCTCCGCCTTTTCGCCGCCCTCGAGGGAGTCGGCAAGACTGCGGAGCATGCTGCGCGCCTTGCCGACGTCGTGCGTGACGAGCGAGATCTGCGCGAGGCGGCGTAGCGCCTCGACGCGCGTCTCCGGATCCTTCGCCCCTTCGTTGAGGAAGCGCAGCATCGAGTCGCGGTCGACGATGCGCTCGGCGGCGTCCGCTGCCGCGAGCGCGACGCGACCGGGGCGGCGGAGACCGAGGAGGTTGCCGTACACGGCGTCAGCGTAAAACTGCACCGCATCGGCGAAGCAGAGCGCGGCGGCGCTGCGCTCGGCGAGGCCAAGGGTGACGAGCGGCTGCGGTCCGACCTCGAGGAGACAGTCGCGGAGCGTCTTGTCGCCGGCGCCGGCGCCGGGGGTGAGGACGTCTTCGGCCTCGGCGAGCAGGAACCCGCGCAGCGCGACGTCCTCCGGCTCGAGCGTCTTGTCACCGTCGAGTCGCGCGAGCGCAGCGATGGTGGCCCTGGCATCCTCTGCGGTGCCCGCGCCCCGCAGTCGGTACTCGAGGCCGCGCGCAAAGAGCTGCGT
>JAYTOQ010000427.1:0-3997 GCA_043747665.1 Polyangiaceae bacterium
GGACAGCGCGATGAAGCCGCTGATCGCGGCCACCACGAGCGATAGCGCGAAGGTCATGCGACGTCGGCGTCCGGCTTGGCGGCAAGGGCGGCGCCGGCATTCTCGCGCCGGGTCAGCGCCGCCAGCGCGGCGGCGATCTCCTCGGGCCGCTGGCTCCTTCGATGCGCGACGTAGGCCAGCAAGCTCACCGTGAAATTCAGCAGCGCCGCGATGCGTACGGAGCCTACCTGCCCCGCGTGGCCCATGATGTAGAGCACCGAGGCCGCCGACGCGAAGGCAGACCCGAGCGTGTTCACGAAGTAGAGCGTGCCGACGCTCTTGCCGACGTTGCCGCTCGAGCGAACGAGGTGCGCGACAAGAAGAGGCAGGGTGCTGCCCATGAGGAGCGTCGGGACGAGGACGAGCAGGAACGTGACGACAAAGGTCCCGAAGGTGCTCATGCCGAGCGTGGCCGCGCCGACCGCGTGGAAGATGGCGAGCGACGCGGCGCCAAAGAGACCAATGCCGAGCTCGACCAGCGCGAACATGAGCAGGACCGGGCGTTTTTTGTCCTTCGAGACAGCGCCGCCCGCGATGCTCCCCAGGCCAAGACCGAGCATGAAGGCGGTCACCACCATCGTGACGCTCTCGATGTTGATCCCGTAGATCGCGTAGAGCGCACGCTGCCAGACGATCTGGTAGAGGAGCGCGGCGAACCCCGAGAGAAGGAAAACCGCGTAAATCCAGGCCCGCATGGGCCGGCAAGCTACTACAAGACGCGGGCGAGCTCGCTCAAGAAGTACTCGCAGTCGGTCACGATGCCGACCGCTTGCTGCGTGCCGCGGTCGACCAGCTTGATCACCGTGTCGGAGTCGCTGTCGACGCAGAACGTGGCGACGGTGGCGGGGAGCATGTTGCCGGTGGCCACCCCGTGCAACGTGGTCGCGACGATGATGGCGACGGTGACGCCGAGCACGAGCTCGCGCATCGCGTCGGCGGCCTGCACGGCGTCGGTGAAGACGTCGGGGAGCGGGCCGTCGTCGCGAATGGATCCCGCGAGCACGAACGGGATCGGCTTGGTGATGCACGCATGCATGACGCCGCGCGTGACGAGGCCCTGGTGCACGGCCTCTGCGATGGATCCGGCGCGACGCACCCGGTTGATGGCGCGGAGGTGATGCTGGTGGCCGTGCGTGACGCTCTCGCCGCGTGCGAGGTCGACGCCCAGCGACGTGCCGTACATCGCCGCCTCGATGTCGTGCGCGGCGAGGGCGTTACCGGCGAAGAGGACGTCGATCCACCCTTCGCGCACCAGCTTCTCGAGGACCGGCGCGGAGCCGGAGTGGACGATCGCGGGGCCGCCGACGAAGAGGATCTTGCCGCCGGCAGCGCGCGCCGCGCGCATCGCGTCGGCGACGCCCGCGACGAGCCGCGCCTTGGGTCGCTCGGTCGACGCCGCCGACGACATGAAGCGGAACGCCTCGCCCTCGGCGGCGGCAGCCGACGGGACGTGCACGCGGACGCCGGCCTCGCCGACGATGATCGCGTCGCCTTTGCGGACGCGGTGCATGGGGCAGGCCTCGGCGCCGGCAGCGGTGACCCGGATGCCGACGTCCATCTCGATGCCCTCGACCCTCACCCACGCCGAGCGTACGTGGACGTCGGTCGCGAAGTTGGTCGTCGCGTAGAACCCTTCGGGGAAGACTCCGTCCAGGTCCGCGACCGCCACCGCCGCGTCCTGCTCGTTCTCCTTCGCGGCGGCCATTTGGCCATGGTAGCCGGCGGCGCGGAACGGAATTTATTTTACACCGTAAAGCGGCGTGAGGGCTGGGAAACTCAAGCGATTGACGAAGCGCGTCGTGGCGCGGCGCCGGGCGCGCGTGTACATAACCGGCGCCTTGAAGACGATCCGCCGCCCCGCCCTCTCCTCTTCTCTCGTCGCTGCCCTCCTGCCGCTCCTGGTCGTCGTCGCGCCGGCGTGCGCGAGCAAGAAGAGCGACACGGCCGGCACGCCCGCCGCCACCATCGCGTTCGATCCGGAGGCGAGCTTCGGCGGCGATCACGCGTTTTTCGATTTTCCGTATCCGTCGGACCTGCGCCTGACCCCGCAAGGAACGCCCGACGTCGCGGCGTTCCCCGATCCCGGCGTTGCCATCCTTCCCGGTCTCAAGAAGGCCGCGCAGGAGCGTCACGGCTTCCCCATGGTGCCCGCCGCGTACTTCAAGCTCACCGCGAAGCCGAAGGACCGCGACCCCGAGGTCCTCGTCGACGGCGGGCTGAAGGCGCCGCTGCTTCTCCTCGACGTCGATCCCGCGTCGCCCGAGCGTGGCACCGCGTATCCCGTGGTCGCGCAGACGCCCAACCCGGACGCCTACGTTCCCGACAACCTGCTGTCGGTGGCGGCGCGCCCCGGCATCGTGCTCGCGCCCAACCGCAAGTACGCGTTCGTGGTCACGCGCGCGGTCGGCATGGAGGCCGGCGACGAGCCCAAGGCTCCCGACATGCTCGCGACGCTCGCGCGCGGCGAGACGCCCAGCGGCGCGAAGGGCGCCCAGCTCCACGATCTCTACGCGCCGTTGTGGGAGACGCTCGACAAGGTCGGCGTCGCGCGCGGCGACGTGGTGGGCGCCACGGTGTTCACCACCGGTGACGTCGTGGCCGACAACGCGGCGCTCGGCGACCTCGTGCTGAAGACGTACAAGCCGGACCTCACCGACCTCGTTCTCGAGGCCGACCCGCAGAACAAGCAACCGAACCTGTGCCACGTGCGCGCGAAGATCGTGCTGCCGCAGTTCCAGAAGGGCACGCCGATTTACGCGACCGAAGGCCTGTTCGACGTCGGTCCTGACGGCCTCCCCGTGAAGCAGCGCGACGAGACCGTGCCGGTCTCGATCGCCATCCCCAAGACGCCCATGCCGGCCGGCGGCTATCCGCTGGTCATCTATTTCCACGGCTCCGGTGGCGTGTCGCGACAGCTGATCAACGGCGGCGACCTCGGCGATCCGCCGGATCGCTGGCCGGCCGAGATCGTCGCTGCGCATGGCTTCGCGTCGGCGGGGCAGGCGCTGCCCATCAGCCCGGAGCGCGTTCCCGGCGCGAAGGACATCGACTACATCAACGTGAACAACCTGGTCGCGATGCGCGACACGTTCCGTCAGGGCATCGTCGAGTCGCGGATGTTCCTGGCCGCGCTCTCACGTGTCCAAATCCCCGCGACGGTGCTGGCCGGCTGCGTTGGTCCGACGCTCCCGGTGGGCGAGACCGACTACCACTTCGCCGACAACCCGCACTCGCAGGGTCAGTCGATGGGTGGAATGTACACGAATCTCGTGAGCGCCTCCGAGCCGCGCATCAAGCTCGCGGTGCCGACCGGGGCCGGCGGGTACTGGGTGTACTTCATCCTCAAAACGTCGACCGTACCGGGCGCGGCGGGGCTCGTCGCGCTGTTGCTGCGCACCACCGAGAAGCTGTCGTTCCTGCACCCCGCGCTGCAGATCGTGGAGACCGCGCTCGAGCCCATCGATCCCATGGTGAGCGCCGCGCGCGTCGGGCATCGGCCGCTACCGGGCCATCCCGCGCGACCGATCTACGAGCCGGTGGGGCTCAACGACTCGTACTTCCCCACCGTCATCTACGACGCGATGGACCTCGCGTATGCGCATCCGCGCGTCGGCGAAGAGGTGTGGCCGACCATGCGCGACGCGCAGAAGCTGGTCGGCCTCGACACGCCGATGACCTATCCCGTGAAGGCGAACCTGAAGTCGGTCGACGGGACGCCGTATACCGGAGCGATCGTCCAGTACGCGCCCGACAACTACGACGGCCACGCGATCTACCGCAAGCACGACGCCGTCATCTACCAGTATGGCTGCTTTCACGCGTCGTTCCTGAAGACGGGCACCGCGGTCATTCCCGCGCCGGCGCCGATGGGCACGCCCTGCGCGGAGTGATCTCGCGCAGCGTGGTTCAGCGCGGAATGATGTTGCCGGTCTGATCGAGCAGGAGCTCGCCGCAGGCA
>JAYTOQ010000428.1:0-2394 GCA_043747665.1 Polyangiaceae bacterium
TGCGGGCGCATCGGAATGCCGGCGGCTGCGAGGAACGCCTTGGCCTCGCTCACGCGATAAGTCCCGTCGTGGAAGATCGACGCTGCGAGAACGGCGCTAGCGTGACCGAGCAGGATGCCGTCGCGCAGGTGCGCCAGCGTCCCTGCACCGCCCGAGGCGATGACCGGCACGGACACCGTCTCCGCGATCATGCGGAGCAGCTCGATGTCGTATCCGCTGAGTGTGCCATCGCGGTCCATGCTGGTCAGCAGGATCTCACCGGCGCCTAGCTCCGCGACTCGTTCTGCCCACGCTCGAGCCGAGAGACCCGTCCGAGTCCTACCACCGTGGGTCACGACTTCCCAATTCGTTGGCAAACCCGCCCCGCCGGGGGCCTGGCCGACCGTCCGCCGGACGTCCATGGCCACCACGATCGCCTGCGATCCCCAGCGATCCGCGCAGCGCCGCACCAGCTCCGGATCCGACACGGCCGCGGAGTTGAGGCTGACCTTGTCCGCGCCGGCGCCGAGGAGCGCCTCCACGTCCGCCTCGGCCCGCACGCCGCCGCCCACGGTGAGCGGCGTGAAGGTCTCGTCGGCGGTGCGGGCGATGACGTCGAGCATCGCGCGACGGCCATCGGTCGTGGCGGTGATGTCGAGCAGCGTGATCTCGTCCGCGCCTTCCTCGTCGTAGCGGCGTGCGTGCTCGGCCGGGTCGCCCTTGTCGCGCAGGTCGACGAACTTCACGCCCTTGACGACGCGTCCGTCCTTCACGTCGAGGCACGGGATGATCCGCTTGGTCAGCATCCCTGCCTCGCGCGAGCGCTAAACCTTGACGGCGTAGCCCTTGCTCTCGTGGGCCTCGAGCAGCTTCTCGACCGAGGCGAGGTTGTTCTCGATCGACTCGTGGACGATCTGGGTCATGACCGCACTCGCGCCCTTGAGCGCCTCGTAATACCGCTGGCGCTCCGTCGAATGAACGATGGCCGGCGGGAAGCCGTTGCGCAGCAGGAGCAGGTTCATGAAGAGACGAGCGACCTTGCCGCTGTCGGTCGTGAACGGGAACACGCGAAGGAAATCGTAGTGCGCGCGCGCTGCGATGCGGACCGCGCTGCGCGTGCGGCGCGTCTCGGGATCGTTGGTCCAGTCCAGGATCTGCCGGACCTTGTAGGTGATCTTGTCGGGCGGCGCGTACTCGTGGAAGTAGAGCCGGTGCTGCGGGATGTCCTTCCGGTACTTGACCGTTTTGATGTCTCCCTCTTCCGGATGGAGGATGAGGTAGATCTTCTTCACGACGTCGATCGTGATCGGCATCCGCTTCTTCGTGGCGAAGTCGCGAATGAACTCGAGAGCCTCACGATGCCTGCGGATCTCTTCGCAGATGGTCTGGATGCTCGAGTCGGTGCCGCCGCCGCCGACGGGCACGCCGCTCATGGCGCCGCTGGCGGGAGGCGCAAAGCCCATGGCGCCGCCGCCTGCGCCGCCGCCGCCACCGCCGCCACCCGAGGCGTCGATGCGGTCGACGGCCGAGCGCAGCTCGATCGGCGTGTAGACGGAGCCCTCGAGCGCGCTGTCATGGTAGATCCACGACATATCCAGGCTCTCCTGGTAGGCGCGCTGGAACTCCGGCTCGGCCTTCTGGAGGCGCTCCTGGAGGGAAGCCCAGCGCTCTTCGAGCGTCAGCTGTTTGGGCGGAGGCTCGACAGGCGCAGCGACCGCAAGCTTGCGCTTGGAGCCCTTGGTTCCAGTCACGCCACGCGCCCCGACCGGCTCGGGAACGTTGGTCACGGTGTCCTTTTTGGACGTTTTCGCAGAAGCTTTCGCGGCCATTTTGCCCTTCGCCGAGCACGTCGCACGACGGCCGCGCAGGCTAGTGGCGCAAAGTCGCGTACGTCAAGAATTGCCGCATTTCAATAATGAAACTCGACAGTTACAAAACCAGTGAGGAAGTGTGTGCAGCGCTTTTTTTTTCGACCTTACAGTCACTTGGCGTCCCACCACTTCGAGAGCTGCCCCTCGGCGCGGTGCGTCTGCTCCGCGTAGTGTGACGTGTCGTTGTAGAGCATCAGCCTCGCACGCACGGGGTCCTTGAAGTCGACGATGTTGAGGCAGGCCGGCGCTTGGTCCAGCCGATCGCGGTATCCGCGGGCCTCGATGCCGAGGAGGCTCGAGAGAACGAGGCGAATCGTGGCCTTGTGCGAGACCACGGCCACCGTCTCGCCGGGGTGCCTGACGACGATGGCCCGGACGACGGGGAGCGCGCGTGCCATCACCGAGAGGCCGGATTCGCCGCCCTCGGGAGCGAACGTGAAGGGATCCTCCTCCCACGCGCCGTATTCCTCCGCGTACCGAGCCTCGACCTCCTTGCGGGTGAGGCCCTCCCAGCGTCCGTGACCGATCTCCCGGAGCCCATCGT
>JAYTOQ010000429.1:0-3057 GCA_043747665.1 Polyangiaceae bacterium
GTTTCAAACGTTCCCTGCTCGCTGCAGCTGCGCTCGCGCTCACCACGTCATCGGTGGCGCTCGCCGACGAGAACCTCGTCAAGCCCGACTCGACGATGCCGAGCGCCTACGTGAGGACGCCCTTGAATGCGCGCACGCCCAGCCCGACCTCCACGACGCCAGCGGCCCTCGAGACGGAGCCTCGATACACGTCGTCGCTACCGAACAAGACGCTTCTCGTCGCAGGCGGCGTCCTCTTGCTCGCCGCCTACGCGCCCACCGTCATCCTCACCGCCGCGAGCAACAACCCGAATGCCGATCGGGTCCTCTACCTGCCGCTGATCGGCCCGTGGGCACACCTCGCGAGCCCGACGGCGACCACGTCCGTCACGACGGTCGACACGATGCTCGTGGTCGGAAGCGGAGTCGCTCAGGGACTCGGCGCCGCGCTCATGCTGACCAGCCTTTTCGTCCCGGGGCGCGTTCCGGTCCCCACCCTGCGCGCGGGCGACACCACGATCCACCTCGGGCCGACCTCCTTCGGTCCCACCTCCGCGGGTGCGGGCGCTGTCGGGAGCTTCTGATGCTCGCGACGAGCGCGCCGATTGGTGCTCATGGTGCCGCAGCGCAGCTTGCCCGCCGACTTCACGCGCGTCACGAGCTCGGCTGACTCTATCGACTTCGTGACAAAGTCGTCGCCGCCGGCCCGGAGCGCGCGGTCGAACGTGTCGACGTCACGCAACGGATGGGTCAGCCCGGAGGAGCCGGCGGCGTGTCCTCGAATTCTGCGTCGACGACGTCCTTTGCTTCTCTGGGCTTGCCTGCGCTAGCCGGGTCGGCAGCGGCATGCTCGTTGGGGGCGGCGGCGGCAGCCTGGTACATCGCGCTGCCGACGCGTTGCGATTCCTTCTCGAGGCGTTCGGCCACGTTCTTGATCTTTGCTTCGTCCTCCTGCTCGATCGCGGCGCGGCCTTCCTTGATGAGCGACTCGAGCGACGCGATGTCCGCCGCCTGGAGCTTCTCGCGATTCTCGGTGACCGTCTTTTCCAGCGTGAAACAGAGGCTATCGAGCTTGTTCCTGCGCTCGATCTGCTCGCGCCGCACCTTGTCGCTCGCCTCGTGCTCGGCGGCGTCCTTGACCATCTTTTGGATGTCCGCTTCGCTCAGGCCTGAGCTCGCGGTGATGGTGATCTTCTGTTCCTTGCCTGTCGCCGTATCCTTCGCGTGCACGGAGAGGATGCCGTTGGCGTCGATGTCGAAGGCCACCTCGACCTTCGCGACGCCGCGCGGCGCGGGCATCATCCCGCTCAGATTGAACCGACCGAGCGTGCGGTTGAAGCGCGCCTCGGCGCGCTCGCCCTGAAGCACGTGGATGTCGACGCTCGGCTGATTGTCGGCGGCCGTGGAGAAGATCTCCTTTTTCTGCGACGGCAGCGTGGTGTTGCGCGGGATCATGACCGTCATCACCCCACCCAGCGTCTCGACGCCGAGCGAGAGCGGCGTGACGTCGAGCAGCACCATGTCCTTGACGTCGCCGGAGAGGACGCCTGCCTGCACCGCGGCACCAATCGCGACGACCTCGTCAGGGTTCACGCCCTGGTGCGGATCCTTGGCGAAGAACTTCTTCACGGTCTCCTTGACCAACGGGATACGCGTCGAGCCGCCGACCAGGACCACCTCCTTGATGTCGGCAGGCGTCTTCTTCGCATCAGCTAGCGCCTTTTGCACGGGCTCCATCGTGCGCTCGATGAGCGGCGTCATCAGCTGCTCGAGCTTCGCGCGCGACAGGCGCAGATCGAGGTGCACCGGACCGCTCGCCGCTACGGTCAAGAACGGCAGATTGATCGACGTCTCCTGCGTGCTCGAGAGCTCGATCTTGGCCTTCTCCGCCGACTCGCGCAGGCGTTGCAGTGCGATCTTGTCCTTGCTCACGTCGATGCCGCTCGTCTTCCGGAACTCGGCGGCGATCCAGTCGATGACCGCGTTGTCGATGTCGTCTCCGCCGAGATGCGTGTCGCCGTTGGTGGAGATGACCTGGACGACGTTGTCGCCTACCTCGAGGACGGACACGTCGAACGTGCCGCCGCCGAAGTCGTACACTACGATCAGCTCGTCGGCCTTCTTGTCGAGGCCGTACGCCAAGGCGGCGGCGGTGGGCTCGTTGACGATGCGCTTGACGTCGAGGCCAGCGATGCGTCCCGCGTCCTTGGTGGCCTGGCGCTGCGCGTCGTTGAAATAGGCGGGCACGGTGATCACAGCCTCGGTCACCTTCTCACCGAGGTAGTCCTCGGCCGCCTTCTTCAGCTTCTGAAGCACCTTCGCGCTGACCTCCTGCGGGCTCAGCTCCTTCCCGCGCAACGTGAACGCCGAATCGCCGTTGGCGGCGCGCGTCACCGTGTAGGGAACGCGCTTCGCCTCTTCGGTGACCTCCTCGAACTTTCGTCCGATGAAGCGCTTGGCGCTGAAGACCGTGTTCTCCGCGTTGGTTACGGCCTGGCGCTTCGCGATTTGGCCGACGAGCACCTCGCCTCTCGCGTCCCACGCGACGACGCTCGGCGTGATCAGCGCGCCTTCCTCGTTGACGATCACCTTCGGCTCGCGGCCCTCCATGATCGCCACCACGCTGTTCGTGGTTCCCAGATCGATGCCGATAATCTTTCCCATGTCGCTAACCTCGGTTCCCGCACGGCTGAATGGTCATCGCTTTCGCGCGCGCGCGAAGCTTGGCTCGAAGCGTCTCCGTATTGACGGCGTCGACCGCAACGAAGTGGATACGCGCGCCGCCTTCGCTGTCCTCGGCGACCGAGCGCGCGGGGGGCATCTGCATCATCTGCAAGCCGTGGTCTCCGCCGTCCGAGTGCTGACCGCCGTAGTGACCAAGGCCGAGGTGCTGGCCTTGACCGTGCTGCGCTGCAGCGTCGTTCGCGCGCTCGCGCATCTGGCTGGGCCTGTCCTGCGACCGGAAACTAAGCGTGATTCCATCCGGCGTGTCCTCGGCGACGACGCTCGCGCCGGCGACTCCCAACGGACAAGCAGCAGGAGCGTCGGCGTGAGTCAGCGTCGGTGTCTGGGGCCGTG
>JAYTOQ010000430.1:0-3931 GCA_043747665.1 Polyangiaceae bacterium
GAGGTTGCCATGCTCGACACGCTTGCTTCCCGGTCCGCCCTCGCGCTCGCCTCGTCTCTGCTCGTCACGCTCGTCGCGTGCAGCAGCGCCGACCCGAGCCTGTCTGACTTCAACAAGGGCACCGGAAAGGGCACCGGCGCAGCCGACGGCACCGACAACAGCGCTGGAGCGGGCGGCCTCGGCGGCGGCGCCGGCGCGGGCAGCAGCAAGCCGGCCGCGGGCGGCGATCTCGCCGCGTGTGCCACGCAGTCGGCAGTCGCCGAAGCGCGCCCTGTCTACCTCGTCTTCATGTTCGACAAGTCGGGCAGCATGACCGAGAACGGCAAGTGGCCGTCGGCCAAGGCCGCGAGCCGCGCGTTCTTCGAGTCCGCGGACTCGAAGGGCATCAGCGCGTCGCTCTCGTTCTTCCCGGACAAGGCGAACTACTCCTGCAGCGTGAACGCCTACAACACTCCGAAGGTGTCGATGGCGGCGCTGCCCAGCACGACGTTCGGCTCGCAGCTCGACAGCCAGAGCCCCGCCGGCGGCACGCCGACGTACCAGGCGATGCAGGGCGCCATCGCCTACGCGCAGCAGATCGCCGTCGGTCAGGGTCAGGACGGCAAGGTGGCGATCGTCCTCGTCACCGACGGTCTTCCGCAGGCTGACTGCAACAACACGTCGATCCCCGACGTCCAATCGCTCGCCGCCGGCATCGCCGGCTCCATCCCGACGTACGTGATCGGCGTCGGCGACGCGCTCACGAACCTCGACGCCATCGCGTCCGGCGGCGGCACGAAGAGCGCGCTCATCGTCTCGACGAGCAACCCCACGCAGATCCAGGCCGACTTCACGAAGGCCATCAACCAGATCAAGGCGTCGGCGCTGACCTGCGACTACAAGATCCCCGCGGCCCCGCCGGGCGAGACATTCGACCGCTCGAAGGTCAACGTCCAGCACACGCCCACCGGGGGCGCCGCCGCCGACACGCTCGCGTACAATCAGGCCTGCACCGGCGGCACGGGCTGGAAGTACGACGACGCGAATGCCCCGACGCGGATCCTCCTTTGCAGCGGAAGCTGCGACGGCGTGAAGGCGAAGGACGGCAAGGTCGACATCCTCTTCGGCTGCGCGACGCAGACCGGCCCGGTGAAGTGAGTGTCTAGTCGTGCGTCATGCACACGCGGAGGGAGGCCTTCGCGCGGTGAAGCAGGACGTCGACATACCCTCGGCTGATCCCCAGCGACTCGGCGACGTCCTCACCAGGGCGCTCCTCGAGGAGCCTCAGCATCACGACCGCCTTCTGCGTCTCGCAAAGCTGATCGACGCACGCGCGGAGGCGAACGTGCTCCTCGGCCTGGGCGACGAGGGTCTCGGCCGAGATCACCTCCGACGGGAGGGGTAGCGCGTCGAGGTCGTCGTGTGGACGCGCGACGTGATGACGGCGGCGCTTGTTGCGGGCGACGTTGCGGACGATGCCTGCCAGGTACGCGGGCCACTCGGAGGGGTCCTCGGGGACCTCTTTCCGCTGGGCAACCTGGAGGAACGTGCAAAGCGCATCCTGGACGGCCTCGACGGCATCCTCGGGCCCCGCGCCCTCCCGCCGCGCGGCACGGACGAGGTCCGCACGTCCCCTGCGCGCGAGATCACTCAAGATTCCGAGCACATCCGGCCCCATCGGGAGCACCGGTGCAGGCTCCGAGGCGGGCGATCGCAGAGTCATCGGGGCTACGTCGAGCGCTTCAGGTGTCGAGTACGTCACTTCTTACTCCGATTCCGGGGCTGTAAGAACCGTCGCGCCGGTTACCTTATTCGCCATGGCAAACAGCAAGAACGTGGTCGTCGTCGATGATGCGAGCTTCGAGGCTGAGGTACTGAAGGCCGACATGCCCGTGCTCGTCGACTTCGGCGCTACCTGGTGCGGCCCCTGCAAAGCGCTCGCGCCCGTCGTGGCCGGTCTCGCCGACGAGACCGTGGGCAAGTACAAGATCGTCACCGTCGACATCGACGACGCCCCGGGCGTCGCGCAAAAGTACGGCATCCGCGGCGTCCCCACGCTAGCCGTCTTCCGCTCGGGCGAGAAGACCGCCTCCCACGTCGGGGTCACGACGAAGGCGAAGCTCATCGAGCTCCTCGAAACGCAGAAGAGCTGACTCCAAGCGAAGGTCCGAGCTCGGTCTGCTCGAGGCAGCCCTCGCCGGCCACGGAATTTTTCGCCGGCCGCGGCGCGGGGCCCCTGGGCCGGGGTCCGCGAGGTCGTTGGACGACTTAACCAATTTGGTCAAGCGCCTCGACGATCGCCAGGGGGTTGACGTCCCCCTTGGCCGCGCCGCTATGCGCGTGACGCGCTGCGGAGGACGAGGAGCCGCGCGCCGACCGCGAGAGATGCCGCGGCCATGAAGCTGCGCCAGCCGACGTCCTCCCAGGACACCCAGCTCTTTCAGATGCGGAGGGTGTCGGGTTCTTGGGCGAGGAGGTGCTCGAGCCAGGCGTTCGCGACCTTCTCTTGCATCGAGTTGGCGCGGAGCCGCTCGTTCAGGTGCTTGAAGTCGACGGAGTCGAGCTCCTGGTCCTGGTTGTAGCAAGAGAAGACCAGCGTCTCCTTGCCGGTCTTCGGGTCGCGGTGCTTTTGGAGGCACTGCGCGCAGACCTCCTTCATCATGCATTGCATCGGTGAGTTGATGCTGCCGATCGCGAGATGCCGCGGGTCGAGCATCGGCTGGAGAACGCCATGGCGCGCGTCCTTCACCGCCGCCATCATGCGGTCGGAGCCGATGGCGATGATGCGCTTCACGGTCGAGAGCTTCACCTCGCTGCGGCCTTCCTTCGAGAGCTCGCCCCTGCCGTACGCGGCGATGGCTTGCACGATGTTGCCGCGGAACATCGCGTCCTGCGGCCTTCGCGGGGTGATCTCGGCGCCCGCGTCGGTGCACCAGATCACCTGATCGGTGTAGGCCTCGATGTCGTCCTGCTTGAAGAGGTCCTCGCCCTTCTTGTAGCCGGCGAAGTAGAGGACGGTCGCGCCCATCGCCTTGAAGGCGCGCGCGATCGAGAAGAGGACAGCGTTGCCGAGGCCGCCGCCCACGAGCATCACGGTCTCCTTCTCGATCTCGGTGGGCGTCCCCGTCGGACCCATCAGGATGATCGGCTCGTCGGGACGTAGCGCTGCGCAGAGCCGCGAGGAGCCGCCCATTTCGAGCACAATGGTGCCGAGGAGCCCTTTTTCCTCGTCGATCCAGGCGCCGGTGAGCGCAAGGCCCTCCATCGCGAGGCGGGTGCCCTCGATGACGGGCGCGTACGACTCGAAGTTCTGGAGGCGGTAGAACTGCCCCGGCTTGAACTTGCGCGCCGCGAGCGGCGCCTTGACAACCACTTCGACGATGGTCTCGGTGAGTCGGTTCACCTCGACGACGCGCGCGACGAGGAGGTCCTCCATCTTGTCGAAGAATGCGCGCCCGGCGGCATCGCGCGCGGGCTGATCGGCCGGCGAGTAGCTCGCCACCTCGGGATAGAGCGCCGCGACGTGCTTGAAGCCGTGCTTCGCGCTCGCCATCGCCTTGACGACGCTGCCCGCGTAGTACGGATGGTTGTCGCCGTAGAATGACACCGTGTTGCGCTTTTGCGGCCCACCGGCGTAGCTCGCGAAGAACGCCTCGTCGGTGTTCTTCGTGGCGGGCGTGAGCTCGACCTCGGCGCCCGTCACGTCCGCCGTGTGGACCTGGAAGTACTGCTTCTTCGCATCGAGCGCGAAGGTGCCCTCGTACTCCTTCTCGTACATCGTGTTGGGGCTGGTGCCCGCCGCGACGCACAGCGTCCGCGCGGGGAGCTCCACCTCCGAGCGATCGCCGCCCAACCGCACGAACTTCACGGCCTTGATGTGGCCCTTGGGATCGAGCACTGCCTCGACGGGCGCGAGGCCCTCGACGTAGCGAACGCCTTCTTCGAGGCTGGC
>JAYTOQ010000431.1:0-3579 GCA_043747665.1 Polyangiaceae bacterium
TTCTGGTTCTCGTCTCGGCGCGCGATCACTCGGCGAGGAGGCGCAGGAAGCCTTCGCCGTATTGTTCTGCGCGGGCGGGGCCCATGCCGTGGAGCATCAGTAGCTGATCGGTGGTCTTCGGGCGCACTTGCGCCATTTCGACCAGCGTTCGGTCCAGCGCCACGACATACGCCGGGACGCCGCGCGACTTGGCGATCTCCGCGCGATGCGCTCGCAGGCGCTCGAAGATCGGCGCCGCCGTTTGGTCCAGCACCGGGGCTTCGCGCGACGACGACGACGACGACGACGACGACGAGCGCGTGCGCGTACGACCACCACGCGAATCGGTCCGCGGCTCGGCGGGGAGCAGGATCTTCGCCGGTACATCGCCCTTCATCACCTCGGCGCCCGCACGCGTCAGGTACGGCACCGGGTGGTCGCTCGTCGTGAGGTCGATCCAGCCCGCCGCGAGCAGCGCCCGCAAGAGCGCGACGATCCACTCGGGGGAGCGATCGCGAAGGAGGCCGAACGTCGAGAGGCCCGTGAAGCCGAACTTGCGTGTCTTCTCCGAGTCGACGCCCTTGAGCATCTCGCTGATGGCGACGAGCCCCGCGCGCTTCTGAGCGCGCGCCACCGCGGAGAGCGCCTTCCTCACGATGAGCGTCGTCTCCGCGCTCGCCGCTTCGCTCTCCTCCGTGGCGCCGTCCAGGGCGACGCACACGTCGCAGTGGCCGCAGCCGCCGAGGGTCTCCTGCTCGTCCCCGAAGTAGCGCAGGACGAAGTCGTGACGGCATGTCCGCGCATCGAGATAGCGGAGGAGCTCGCGGAAGAGCCCCCACGCGCGGGCCGCGAGCACGGGATCGGCAGCCGAGCCCTCGCTGCCCATCGTTACGAGCCGGCGGCGCAGCGAGATGTCGGCGCCGGAGCAGAGGAGCAAGCCGAACGCCTGATCGCCGTCGCGGCCTGCGCGGCCTACCTCCTGGTAGTACGCCTCGATCGAGGACGGCGGCTGCACGTGGATGACCGTGCGGATGTCGGCGCGGTCGATGCCCATGCCGAACGCGTTGGTGGCGACGACCACGTCGAGCTTCCGCGAAGCGAACCGGTCCGCGACCTTCGAGCGCGCGTCGCCGCTCATGCCGGCGTGATACGCGGACGCGTTCCAGCCGTGCTTCGAGAGGAGGTCGGCGTACTGCTCGGTGGTCTTGCGCGTCGCCGCGTAGATGATGGCCCCGCCCTTCGGCATGCGCGGCGTGCCGAGCGCCGACGCGAGGCCTTCGAGCAAAGCGGCCCGCGCCTGCTTCGGACCATCCACGTTGCTGGCCGCAAGATGGAGGTTCGGGCGAGCGAACCCCCGCAACACCTCCTTGCACGGCTTTCCTTCGGCGCCGAAGCCGAGGCGCTCCTTGATCTCGCGCCGTACCTCGGGCGTGGCGGTCGCCGTGCAAGCGAGGATGCGCGGCGGCTTGAGCCGCTCGAGCAGCGCGCCGATGCGCAGGTAGTCGGGGCGGAAGTCGTGACCCCACTGCGCGATGCAGTGGGCCTCGTCGATGGCGACGAGAGCGATGTCACAGCGCGAGAGCATCCGCACGAAGACGTCCGATGCGAGGCGCTCCGGCGCGCAGTAGACGAGCTTGTACTCGCCGCGCAGCATCTTGCCTTCGCGCTCGTCACGCTCCTCGCGATCGAGCGTGGACGCGAGGAACGTCGCCTCGATGCCGCGCGCCTTCAGCGAGCGGACCTGGTCCTCCATGAGCGCCACCAGCGGCGAGATCACGAGCGTCATGCCGTCGAGAACCGCCGCGGGCAGCTGGTATGTGAGCGATTTGCCGCCGCCGGTCGGCGCGACGACGAGCGCGCGGCCCGGCTCGCCCAGCACTGCGTCGATGGCCTCGCGCTGCCAGGGGCGAAAGGCTTCGAGCCCGAAGCGGCTCCGGAGCGCCTGCTCGATGCGATCGAGGGAGTCCGTCATCGTGCTGCGATGTCCTCATACCATGACAGCGCCATCGTCCCGCCTCGTTCGACCGAGCAACGCTTCGGTTGCGCCAAATACGTGCGTCGAGGGCGGAGCAGAGGAAGGTCATCGAAGCTGCTAAGCTCGGCTGAGATGGTCGCGACGCGAGCTCCCGTGGTGGCATTCGTGGCGCTCCTCGCCACGTCGCTCGCCAGCGCCGCGCCGCCCGAGAGCGTCGGCCCCGAGTCAAGCGCGCAGGTGAGCAATGCCCTCCGCGCGCTCGAGCCCGCCTTCGCCGGCAAGACGGCGCGAGGCGTCACGTCATCGAGCGCCGGCTCTCTGGAGACGGCGATTGCGAGCTACGCGCCGCCGCGTGCGCATCCCGTCGCGGAGGGCTCGCTCCCCGCCGTGCGACCCGCCGGTTACTGTCTGCCCGACATGGCGCTCGCGTTCAACCGCTTCTGCGTCGACAAGTACGAGGGCACGCTCGTCGAGAAGCTCGCCGATGGCACCACGCGCCCGCATTCGCCTTACCTCACGCCGGTCGCCGTCGAGGGAACCGTGTATGTTGCACGCAGTGTCGCGGGCGTCGTCCCGCAGGGCTACATCAGCGCGCAGCAGGCGCAGCTGGCGTGCAAGGCGGCAGGCAAGCGCCTCTGCGAGCCGGTGGAATGGCGCGCGGCGTGCGGCGGCACCGAGGGCTACGCGTTCCCGTACGGTCCGACGCGGGCGCCCGGCAAGTGCCACGACAGCGGCGCCACGCCGATGCTCACCTATCACGCGTCCACGATGAAGCGCGGTTGGGGACGCGAGGAGCTCAACGATCCGCGCAACAACCAGCTCGAAGGGGGCATCGCGAAGACCGGCGCTTCGAAGGAGTGCGTGAACGACCTCGGCGCGTTCGACATGGTCGGCAACCTCCACGAGTGGACGGCGGACCCGAACGGCACCTTTCAGGGCGGCTTCTGGCTCGACACCGCGCAGCACGGCGACGGCTGCGCGTACCGCACCATCGCGCACGCCTACGATTACCATGACTATTCGACGGGCTTCCGCTGCTGCGCCGACGTCGCCATGACGGCGCCCTGAAGCGCGCTCGACAGGCACTTGTGAGTGGCAGCCGGGCGCGGTAGTGCTGCGGCCATGAAGCGTGTCTTTCTCGCCGCAAATCTCGTCGCCGTCCTCGGCCTCTCCGTCGCGTCCGCTGCGTGCGGCGGTGACCCGCCCGTCGTGAACACGCCGCCGCCGGCGCCCACCGTCGAGCCGCCGCCGCCCGCGCCCATCGCAGAGGCAACGCCGGCGAAGCCGGAGCCGACGCCCGAGGAGAAGAAGAAGGCCGAGGCGCTCGAGGCGCTCTCCAAGGACAAGGCGAAGGCCGAGGCCGATCACAAGGCCGACATGGCGCGCTGGACGCCGGAGCTCCATGCCGAGGCGAAGACGCTGAGCGACAAGACGTTCCCGAGCGGCAAGGCCGCCATCCAGGCCGCGATGGCCGCGAAGTTCCGGAAGCCGGACGACGCGGCGCGCGACAAGTATCGTCACCCCGCCGAGACCCTCGACTTCTTCGGACTGAAGCCGACCATGACCGTCCTCGAGTTCGGACCCGGCGAGGGCTGGTACACGGTGCTCCTCGCGCCGGCGGTCGC
>JAYTOQ010000432.1:0-2248 GCA_043747665.1 Polyangiaceae bacterium
AACCGCCGCACGAGTCATCTCGTGCACCCTCAGGAGAGAATCATGAAGAGCCCGCTCGCCACGCTCAAGGACAAGTTCGAGAACAAGGCAAAGCTCGTCTCGGAGCTCGAGAAGCTCACGAAGGACGAGGACCTCTGGGTGGGCCGCCTCAACGCGAACAAGGGCCTCGCCCATGTATCGAACTCGAAGCTCCTCAAGCTCCACACGACGTTCGCCGCCGTAAAGGAAAAGTTCGGCACCCGCGCGAAGCTCATCGACGGGATCTGCGAGATCGAGAAGCGCAAGGACGAGGGCTACAAGACCCGCCTCGGCAACTTCCCCGTCCCGCGTCTCTGGGACATGTACAACTCGGCCGCCAAGCGCGCCGGCGCCGGTGCGAAGGCCGAGGACAAGGCCGCCAAGAGGAAGGCCGCGCCGAAGAAGGCCGCCGCCCCCGCGGCCGCGCCCGCCAAGAAGGTCGCCGCCAAGAAGACGTCCGCCGGCAAGTCCGGCAAGTCCGGCAAGTCCGGCAAGTAGCAAGTAGAGAGCGCAGGGCGGCGGCGTTGCCGCACCTCTGACGCATCACCCCGGTTTTTCACATTGAGACCGTCGCCTGCGAGGTAAGCTCGCGCGCGACGGTTTTCACTTTGTGACGAGGAAGCGTGGAATGAGCAAAGCGACGCAGACGAAGCCCGGCAAGATCCAGATCGGCGAGAGCGGCTTCCCGGTGATGAGCGAGATGTTCGTCCCGAAGGCGATCTTCTTCACGCACGGCGCCGGCGTGCACAAGGACCGTCTCTCCTCGTTCGAGCTCGCGCTACGCGATGCCGGCATCGAGAAGGCGAACCTCGTCACGGTGAGCTCGATCTTCCCGCCGCTCTGCCGCGAGATCAGCCGCAAGGAAGGGCAGAAGTACATCATGCCCGGGCAGATCGTTCATTGCGTCATGGCCCGCCAGGACACGAACGAGCCGAACCGCCTGATCGCTGCTTCGATCGGCCTCGCGCGCCCCGCCGACGAGAAGAAGTACGGCTACCTCTCCGAGCACCACAGCTACGGCGAGACGGCGAAGAAGGCCGGCGAGTATGCCGAGGACCTCGCCGCGACCATGCTCGCGACCACGCTCGGCATCGACATGGATCCGGAGGTCGCGTGGAGCGAGCGCGAGCAGGCGTTCAAGCTCGAGAAGAGCTTCCTCAAGACGCGCAACGTCGTGCAGAGCGCGGAAGGCCACGCCAAGGGGCAGTGGTCCACCGTCGTGGCGCTCGGCGTCTTCATCTTCTGAGCACGCGAGGAGCCGAGCATGCCCGAGATCACGCTGCGCCACGAGATCGACACCGACGAGGATACCTACTGGGCACGCTGCGTGTTCGATGCGGACTTCAACAAGAAGCTCTACATCGATGCGCTCAAGTTCCCTCAGTGGAAGCTCATCGACTCGAAGGACGACGACGCGAAGATCTGGCGCAAGATCCAGGTCGACCCGCCCACCGGCGACATGCCCGGCGCGGTGAAGAAGGTGATCGGCGATCGTCTCAGCTACGTCGAGGAGGGGACCTTCGACAAGAAGACGAAGCGCTACTCCTTCAAGGTCACGCCGAGCACCATGGCCGAGAAGACCAAGGTGGCCGGTGAGATGTGGGTCGAGAAGCTGGGCGACGCGAACGGGAAGAAAATCGCGCGCGTCACGAAGATCTCCGTCGAGGTGAAGGTCTTCATGATCGGCGGCCTCGTCGAGGACCGGATCCTCTCGGATCTGCGCTCCTCATACGACAAGGGCACGGCCTTCACGAACGCATACATCAAAGAAAACAGCCTTTAAACCAGGCGTTTTCCGATCGTTTCCGCGGCGTTTACGAAGCTTTACCGGCCCGGGCATGCGATCCGGGCCGCCTCCGGCGTCATACTGCGTGGAGGTCATGATGAAGAACGTCCGCACCGCGCTGTTCTCGATTCCGCTCGCCGTCACGCTTGCCGCGCTCGCGGCTGGCTCCGCCGTCGCCGTCGGTTGCGGTGGCTCCGTCGAGCAGCCGCAGACGCAGGCGAGCGCCGTCAGCAAGGCCCCCATCGCGCCGCAAACGCACGGCGTGGTGAAGCTCTTCGGCGACGCGCTCGGGGAGGTCGCGCTCCGCCCCGATCAGCGCACCGAGCTCGAGAAGATCGCGGTCGCCGCCGAGCAGCGCCATGTCGCGATGGCCGACGGCAAGAAGGAGCTGATGCTCGCCGTCGCCGACCAGGTCGAGAAGGGCAGCATCGATCGCGCGGCGCT
>JAYTOQ010000433.1:0-8611 GCA_043747665.1 Polyangiaceae bacterium
CGCCACGGATCGACGAACAAAAAATGCCGTGATCGCCCGGGGCTGAGACGATCACGGCGGAACCGAGACACGCGCGAACGCGACGAAGCCTGGAGAGCACCTGCGCGCCCGCGTGTCCGGAGGAGATACACACCGAAGGCGCGAAGTGACGCCGAGGAGAGGGGAGCGGTGAGACGTCCGCCGCGCCACCTTCAGTGTTGTCCTCGGTCAATGCTCGCGGCGTGCCTGCGCTCTCGCCGACCGACCGGCGAGCGCACAGGCGCGTTTCCTCGCGCGAATCGCGAGGGCGCTCCCCCTCACGCGGATCACGATCCATCCAAGAGCCTGGTCGGCTTTTGCTCGCCTCGTCTCGGAAGATGGAGAGCAGGTAGAGTGCGCCAACCATGTTCAGCTCGAGATCGAGCGAGCGCCGCACGCTCGCGAAGCTCCTCACGCTCACGCTCACGCTCCTCACGCCGCACGCGATCGTTGCTTCGTGCGCAACGGTCGCGTGCTCGCGTAGCGATGCGGATGGTCCGGACGGTGGGAGCGCATCTGCCGCGAGCTCGTCATCGTCGAGCCTCGGACCTCGCGGTACGCCGAGCGGCCGCACCAGCAGCTGCGATCGCGTGACGAATATGAGCGTGTGCTCGGAGTACTACGGCGCGTACCTCGCGCAGAACGAGGCGGTGCTGAGCTCCGCGTGCGCGAAGCTCTCCGGCGCGTTCGTGGGAGCGGAGTGCCCGAACACCGCCGTGCTCGGGTCGTGCGTGCTCGCCACGGGCGAGGTGCGGAAGTTTTATGCGAGCGGCGGCGCTTCGTACGATGCCGCGCGCGCCGAGAAGGAATGCACGGGCCCGTACAAGGGCAAGTGGACGACGCTGCGCTAGCGCGGCGTCGGCGCGTCTCTTTCCGAGCGCGGTCTCAGTCCTCGAAGAAGAGAGGCTCGCGGATGGTCGCGACGAACTGGCGGATCTTGGCGAGCGAGCCGTCGTCGGCGTCGACGAACTGCAGCCCGAGGCCGGGCGGAACGTCCTCCTGCCCACTGTACGCACGGGTCCAGCGCACCTCGGCGAGCATGATGAGCGGCTCCTTGTCTTGCGCGAGCGTGAGGTGGAGGACCAGGACGGCCCCCACGGGAACGACGTTGTGGGTCGCCACGAAGAGCCCGCCCTCGGACATGTTCATGGTGAGGCCTGACCAGAAGTTGTGCTCGCTGTGCACGTCCACGTTGGCGTAGACCGACGCGCGCGCCTCGCCTCGCCGCTCCATGCGTGGCTCGTGCCGTCGGGAATCCCGGAGCGCATCCAGACTGAAGCTCGAAGCATCCTGACGCATCGTCTCGTTCTCCTCGCGGCCGACGTCGATCGCCGGCGCTCACACACCAACGGCGCAGGAGCCGAGCGGCTTCACGCCTTCCGCGCGATCCGATGCGTTTGATCACGCAAACCGCTGCCCCTCCTCTCAGCACGGCGCGCCTGCGCATGGTGGGTGACGGTCACGTGACGGTCGGAGCGCGCGCCGCCGGCGCTCACCCTCGAATCGCCACGGAAATGACGCTTTCGTCATGGCTTCGTCGCGACGCGAGGCCGCGGGCAGCCCTGATGGCTGGTACAGGCCGTGCTGATAGGTCTCGCATGATGAGCAGCATGCCGAGCGCCCTTCCTCCCGCCTACGTGTCGAACATCGACACGATCCTGACGCTTCCCGAGCAGACGGGCTCGATGGCCATCGCCAGCGCATGTCGTACGACAGCCCTCGCGTTCCTCAACGAGTCGCTCTACTGGGGAAAGGCCGAGCTCGCGATGTGGCTCATGGGCCCCTATGGCCAGCTCACGCGGTACGTCTCGCCGAGCTCGCGCCGCCGCGGCGGCGCGGACGCCCCCATGCCCCCCCTCATGCGCGAGATCGATGCGCGGATGGTCGATCGCGTCATCCGCGCTGCGCACGACGAGGTGATGTCCACCCTCACGCGCCTGAGCGACGCAGAGGCGGCCGCGAGCTTCGCCTTCACGATGCTCGCCTCGGGCTTCGTCGCGCGCTGCGAGGACCGCGGGCAGGTCGCTGGTTGGGTGCCGACCAGCGACGCTCGCCGCCTCGCGGATCGCGTCCTCTCGCTGTTCGCTGCCGACTATCTGTCGCGGCCCGGTCACTACGAGCACGACCTCTCGGTGTGCCGCATCTGCAAGACCGTCGATTTCGACGCCGTCTCGCACGACCGCGGCGTCTGTCATCGTCACGGCAGCGGTATGTTCATGCCCTCGCGCCGCAACACTCTCCCGTACCTCCCCGAGGGCGCATGAGCGCCGCGCTTCGGCTGATCGACGTCTCGATCTGGCCATCATTCACGAGCGCATCGATGGGTTCGTTGCTGGGTTTGTTGCTGCGCCCGTCGCTGCTGCCGACGCTCGTGCCGAGCCCGCGGGCCACGGTGATCCCGAATCTCACCGGGTCGTTCGCGACCGAGCCGCCGTCCACGCAGCGAAGCGCGACCGTCTACCCGCGCCACGAGACTGCGTCGCGCCAGGAGGCGACGAACCTCCTCTGCGTGATGCGTCTCAATCTGGATTTCCTGCAGTCGCTGCTCCTCGGACAGAGCTCGGCGCTCGCCGCGACCGCGCTCGCCGACCTCAACGAGACGGTCGATCGGCTCGAGCAGCGCCTCGGCGCGACCGTGCCGCGGCCGAGTTCCGCAAGTCAGCGCTGACCCCCGGGTCGCTACAGACCCCCTTCAGGTGTCGAGCGAACTGCGTGCGCAAGTGCGGCAAATCGTGGCTGTTCGGTCGGCAGAACGGCCCTCCCGACCACGGCCCCCCCCTTGCAGAATGAGGATTCATGAATCTCGGAACCCTCCGGCCCCTCGAAGCTGCCCTCGCGAGCCTTTCGGCGATGCCTGCGGCCATCGTGGACGACGGCGAGATCACCTCCATCCGACGCGCTGTCTTGACGCTCCGCCCGACCAGCCGCGGCAAGATCATCGGGCAGCACCCGACCATCAAGAAGTGCCTCGACACCATCGACCGCGTCGCCAGCTCCATGGCCACCGTGCTCGTCATCGGCGAGAGCGGCACCGGCAAGGAGCTCGTGGTCGCCGCGCTGCATGACGCGAGCACGCGCCGTCATGGACCGCTCGTCACCATCAACTGCGGCGCCATCCCCGCCGAGCTCGTCGAGAGCGAGCTCTTCGGTCACGTGAAGGGCGCGTTCACGGGCGCGCAGTCGACGCGTCGTGGTCACGTCGCGAACGCCGAGGGCGGCACGCTCTTCCTCGACGAGGTCGGAGATCTCCCGCTCGCCGCCCAGGTGAAGCTCCTTCGCGTGCTCCAGCAACGCGAGTACACGCCCGTCGGCGACTCGCGCGCCGTGAAGTGCGACGTCCGCGTGGTCGCCGCGACACATCGCGATCTCAAGGCCGAGGTCGCCGCGGGCCGCTTCCGCGAGGACCTCTACTACCGCCTCAACGTGATCCAGCTCACGCTGCCCGCGCTTCGCGACCGTGGTACCGACGTGCGCGTCCTCGCGATGCACTTCTACCGCGGCTTCGTCGCCACGTCGGGCCGCACCGCTCTCCGCGGCTTCTCCTCGGGCGCGTTGCGCGCCATCGAGACGCACTCGTGGCCGGGCAACGTCCGCGCTCTCGAGAACGCCATCGAGCGCGGCGTCCTCCTCGCTCGCGGCCCGTTCATCGAGGCCGACGACCTTCTCGAGGCAGGCGCGACCAGTGCCGTCGAGATGAAGGTCGCCGCGTCGTCGAGCGATTCGCGTCGCGAGCCCGAGCTCGTGCAGAAGGTCGAGATCCGCGGCGCCGGCGCGCGTACCCAGTCCGTGGAGATGCGCAGCGTCGCCGAGGCTACCGCGCTTCCGCCGCCGCCGAAGGCCGCGCGCTTCGATTCGATCGTCCGCCCTCAATTCGTGAGCATGCCGGCCGTTGTTCCCTTCGGAACCCCTGAGCGGCGTGGCTCGAACCCGGCGTTCCCGCGGGTGCTGCCCGATCAGGGCTTCGACCTGTTCACCGCAGCCGAGCAGTACCAGAACAACCTCATCCGGCAGGCGCTCGCCCGCACCGGTGGCAACAAGAACAAGGCCGCGCAGCTGCTCGGCATGAACCGCACGACGCTCGTGGAGATCATTCGACGTCGAGGGCTGTGACCGGAGACCGCGGGACGCGGAAGCCGATTTCCACGCCGTCGACCAGCACGTCATTCGTTCGATGACGCGGATCGAGAACTGGGCGAAGAATCGCGGCCTCATGAGCGACTCAGTGCCGGCGGGTCCTCCCGCAACGTCCAGCGACGAAGCCGAAGGGCCGCACCACGGCGAGGTCTTGGAGCGCGCAGCCCACGATCTCAAGAACCCGCTGGCGGTCGTGCGCTCCGCGCTCGAGTGGCTGGCGGTCGAGCTCGCAAGGCGCGAGGGCGCGCTCGACGCGCTCGACGCGATCCGCGATGCCACCACCGCAGGCGAGCGCCTCGTCGCCATCGTCGATGATCTCGACACCCTCGCACGGCTCGAGCGCGCTCCGAGGGTCGCCGCGGGCACCATTGACGTCGCCGCCATCGTCGGTGTGGCGACGGCCGGATCAGCGTCGCGCTTTGCCGAGCGCGGTCTCAGCATCGTGTCGGTCGCACCTGTGGACCTGCGCATCCCCGGCGATTTTCAGCTCGTCGCGCGCTCGGTGCACGCGCTCGTCGATGCGTGCGCCCGTGGCGCGCCGTCGGGATCGAGCATCGAGATCGACGTCCGTGTGGCGGGTGGCGGCGTGCCGTTCGAGGCGGCACGGTACGCTGAGATCGAGATTGGTCAGGTTGGTACGTCCGCATCGGCACAGGCCACGCCGGCGATCGGCGCGCTCGCGAGCGGAGGCCTCGGGGTTTATGTGGCGCAGCGGGTCGCGCGAGCTCACGGCGGCTCGCTGCTCGTGCTTCCGACCGCGACGATGCCGCGTGTCTTGCTGCGGCTGCCCTGCTGAGCGCGCGGGCGCCGTTCAGCCGTGCAGCGCGGCGGCGAGCCCATCCTCGCCGAGCGTGGTCAGCGCTGCCACCGCGTCACGCGCGTGCTGTGTTCCGGCGCCGGCGGTGAGCGTCGTCAGTGCCTCCCGATGCGAGCGACGAGGCGTGTACGTCCGCCCGCACGTCATCGCGTCGTAGGCGTCGGCCACCTGGAACGCGCAGATCGGTCCGGCGATCGCGTCAGCCGGCACACGCGCCGGATAACCAGCGCCGTCCTGGCGCTCGTGATGGCCACGGATCACCGGCAGGGCATCGCGCAGCGCAGGCATCTCCGAGACGATCCGAGCGCCGGCCTCGACGTGTGTCGCCATGTGGCCGCGCTCCTCGGGCGTGAGCGGCCCATTGCGAGAGAGCACGCGCTCGCGAATGGTCACCTGGCCCACGTCGTGGAGGATGGCGCCGAGCCGAGCATGCTTGACGTCGTCCGGCGCGAGCCCCATCGCGCTCGCGACCGACGCCGTCCAGCGCGAGACGCGCTCGCGATGCGCGTCGTCCTCGTGCAGGGGTCGCGCGAGAGCATGCGCCACCCTCATCGCGAGGGCCTCGCGATCGACAGGGTCGTCCGGCACGTCGGCGCGACCGCGGAGCTGCTCGACGAGTACGCCGCTGAGCTTTCGGAGGTCGGCCTTGCTCATCAGCGCGTGCACACGGGCTTCGGCGAGCGAACCTGCGCGCGGCTCGAAGTCCGGATCCGCGCTCATCAAGACGCGCATGGTCGACGGCGCGAGCGAAGCGACCTGCGCGAGGACGATCGCGCCGCACGCCTGCGGCATGTGCAGATCGCTCACGAAGGCATGCGGAGGATCGCGCGAGACGATGGCGAGCGCCGCTTCCGCGTCGGTGGTTCCCTCCACCGTGAGGCCGGCCGAGCGGAGCATCCGGGTGACGGCTCGCACGATGAGCTGATCGTCATCGAGAACGAGCACGCGCCGAGGCAGCCCCGTCCAGAGATGGGTGTCGCTGGCAGATTTGTTCCCCCGGAGCTGTTCGGTCAACGTGCTCCTCAGGCGTTGTCGTCGTCGTCGGACGATGGGTTGCGTGTCGACGCCGCGCCGACGTCGACCGACGTGGTTCGGACGAGCCGGCGAAAGTTCGAGCGGTCCAGGCCGGATCGGCGCGCAGCCTCCGACATGTTGCCCGTCGTCGAACGCAAAAGCGCGCCGACGTAGGCGTCATTGAACTCGGCGAGCACGCGCTTCTTCGCATCGGGATAGCCCATCGCCGCGAGGCCGAGCATGCCGACCATCTCGTCCATCGTCTTCGGCCCCGTCGCCCCCGGCGGAGCCACGAACGCCGAGGATGGCGGGTCGAACCCGTCCGCGACCGTCATGACAGCGCGCATCGGCCCTGCGGACGTGACGGCTGGCGGCCGCGGAGAGGCGACCGCGTGCCCGTTGTCGAGATGCTGCACGTCGGCGGGAAGCGATCGCGGGAGGATTACCTCTCCCTCGGAGAGGACCACCGCGTGCTCGATGGCGTGCTCGAGCTCTCGAACGTTGCCGGGCCAGTCGTAGCGCTGGAGCAGGACCGCCGCCTCGTGGCTGAGATGCGTGGCGGGACGGCCCGCGAGCTTCGCGTGCTTCTTGATGAAGTGGTGCGCGAGCAAGAGGATGTCGTCGCCGCGCTCGCGCAGCGAAGGGAGCCGCACCGCGATGACGTTGAGCCGATAGAAGAGATCCTGCCGGAACGTCCCGGCCGCGATGGCTGCCTTGAGGTCGACGTTGGTCGCCGCAACGACACGCACGTCGACGTTCTTCACCGTGTCGCTGCCCACCGGCTTGACCTCGCCGGACTGGAGCGTGCGCAGCAGCTTGACCTGCGCGCTCAGCGGCAGGTCGCCGATCTCGTCGAGGAACAGCGTGCCGCCGTTCGCAGCTTCGAAGAGACCTGCGCGCGCGGCGAGCGCGGTCGTGAATGCCCCTCGCGTGTGCCCGAAGAGCTCGCTCTCGACGAGCTCCTTGGGGATCGCCGCGCAGTTCACGGTCACCATCGGCTTGTTCGCGCGACGTGAGCGATCGTGGATGGCGCGCGCGACGAGCTCCTTGCCGGTGCCGCTCTCGCCGAGCACGAGGATGGTGGAGTTCGTGGTCGCGACGCCGTCGACGCGTCGATACACCTCGCGCATCGCCGCGCACCCGCCGACCATCTCACCGGCGGGCGGTCGAGCGTCGAGCTCACGCTGGAGATGCTCGGTGCGCTCGCGCAGGCGACGGAACTGCGCCGCATTGAGGACCTCGATCACCACCGACTCGTTCGAGACGAACGGCTTGGTGAGGAAGCCATGCGCGCCGGCCTTCACCGCGCTCACCGTCGTGGCGATGTCGGCGAACGCGGTCATCATGAGCACCTCGACGGGGTAGGCCGCGGCCTTCACGCGCTCGAGGAACTGTGGCCCGGTCATGCCGGGCATCCGCACGTCGACGAGCACGACGTCGAACGTCGCGCGCTCGAGCATGTCGAGGGCCGCAAACCCGTTCTCTGCGGTCTCGGCCACGATGCCGCGCTGCCGGAGCACGCGGGCGAGTGTGCTCCGAAGTGCGTCTTCGTCATCGACGATGAGCGCTCGGACCGCATCCCGGGTTCCTGTCGGCAGATCCTTCGCCCGCTTTTCCGGACCGGGCTCGCGCTCCAAGTTGGGGTCTGCCACGTCCGTCGTCACGGTCACCCGAATGCAAAGGGGGAGGCTCAGGCCGCGAGCTTCGCCGCCTCCGTCGAGCCGTCCGCGGGCTGCTGGAGCGCGAGCAGGTCCTTGAGGCGAGTTGTCGCGCGGGCGTGAAGTTGCGAGATTCGAGCTTCGCTCAAACCCATGGCCTGTGCAATGGCCTTGCTCGGCATGTCCTCGAAGTAGCGCATGCGAACGATGTCACGCTCGCGCTCAGGGAGCTGCTGGACGGCGGCGTGGAGCGCGTCGTGCTCGCGGCGGGCGAGGACGTCCTCGAGCGGCGAGGCGCCTTCGTGCGCGAGCCCGGCCGTGGAGCCCGCGGGGAGGTCGTCGAACCCGACGACGGCGACGGCGGGACGGACCGGAGGAATGCTCACACCAGTGATCGACGTGACGGAAGCGGGGCCGTTGCCGTTCGTGACGGCCGCGTTCGGATCCTTGCGGCGGCGCGGCGACCAGTCGTGACGGCGGAGCTCGTCGACGATCGAGCCGCGGATGCGGATGCGCGCGTACGCGGCGAACATCTCGGGACAGCTGTGCTCGCTCGCACGAAGCGCGTGGAAGAGGCCGAGGGTGCCGGCGGCGATCAGGTCTTCGCGCTGCACGCTGCGGGGCAGGCGGCGCATGAAGTGCGCAACGATGCGGTGCACGAGCTCGAGGTGCTCGGTGATGTCTCGGCTCGTGGGGTTCGTCGCGGCGGCTCGTTCGGTGGTCATCGTGCAGGACCATTGAGCACTCGCCGTGCCACCAGCACGGGCGCAATTAAGGCCTATATTTCAGCCTCGGGCGGCCGTAGCGCGTCATGAAGACGGCGTTCGTCACCACCTTGGCGAAAACCGTCAAACGCATGGCGCTCGCCGTTGGCCGCGACCTCGGACTCGGTGTCGTAGGCCGGCACGAAGGCCGTCCTGCGACTCCTCACGCGTGCAGGATGATCGCGTCGGTGGTGGGGCCGAGGGTG
>JAYTOQ010000434.1:0-2045 GCA_043747665.1 Polyangiaceae bacterium
ACGCTCGTCCCCAACGACGTGAACGTCGCGGGCGTCATCCACAAGATCGGCTGGCGCGGCATCGCGAGCCTGGCCATCAACTTCGGCGAGCAGGACGACTGCCACGGCTGGCTCGTGGGAGAGCCGCATCGCGGCATCTCCTACATGTTCCAGATGATGAACGAGGCGCGCATCATGGTCGGCCTCAACGGCGTCGCCACTGCCGCCGTCGCGTACCAGGAGTCGCTCGAGTACGCGAAAACGCGGCCGCAGGGCCGTCCCTTCGGCGCGAAGAGCCCGGAGGCGCCGCAGGTTCCGATCATCGAGCACGCCGATGTCCGTCGCATGCTGCTCCGCCAGAAGGCCATCGTGGAGGGAGGACTGTGTCTCGTCGTCGAGGCCGCGCGCCTGCAGGACGTTGCCGAGAACGCCGTGACGCCCGACGAGCGCGAGCGCGCGGGCCTGCTCCTCGATCTGCTGACCCCCATCGCGAAGACGTTTCCCGCCGAGAAGGGCTTCGAGTCGAACGCGCTCGCCGTCCAGATCCATGGCGGCTACGGCTACACGAGCGAGTACATGCCCGAGTCGTGGCTGCGCGATCAGAAGCTCAACACGATCCACGAAGGCACGAGCGGCATCCAGAGCCTCGATCTCCTCGGTCGCAAGGTGGTCGCGGGCGGCGGCGCGGCGCTTCGTGCGCTGGTCGACGCGATCCAGGCCACGGTGGGCCGCGCGAAGAGCGCCGGCGTTCCCGACGCGTGGCTCACGCGGCTGCAAGGCTCGGTCACCGCCGTCGGCGAGGTCACGATGCAGCTCGGCGAGCTCGGGGCGAAGGGTGACGTCGAGGGCATGATGCGCCACAGCTTCGACTACATGGAGATGCTCTCGCTCGTCGTGATCGGCTGGCAGTGGATCGAGCAAGCCGCTGCTGCGAACGAGGGCCTGGCGAGCGGTCCTTCGTCCAGCGACCGCGACTTCTACGAGGGCAAGCTCGTCGCTGCGCAGTACTGGGTCAACACCGAGCTGCCCCGCGTCGGAACGCTCGGCGCCCTCTGCCGCAGCAACGAGGACTCGTACGCAAAGGCTCAGCCCTCCTGGTTCTGAAGGCGCCCGAGCGCATGGCACCGGCCCGTTACGAGACATCATGAGGGCGCGCGACGATGACCGCGCGATCGCGTTCATACTCGACCAGTCGTCGACCCGACCGCGTTCGTGGCGCGCCTGCGCGAGCTCTACGCCGACGATACCGCGGTCGGCCGTGTGTGGAGCTTTCGCGACGTGACCGCGAGAAAGCGTGCAGAGCGCGAGCGCGAGCGCTTGACGAGCGCGCTCGCGACGAAGCACGAGCTGCTGCGCAGCTTGGTCGACCATGCACCGGTCGAAATCTGTGCTCGACACACTCCTCGACAACGCCATCCGTTACTCGCCACGCGGCGGCGACATCGAGCTCACGGTGTCAGCGCTCGCTCATGAGGCGACGGTCTGTGCGCGCGATCACGGCGTCGGCATACCTCGAGCGAAGCAAGCTCGGATCTTCGAGCGCTTCTATCGCGCCCACACCGACACTCCACGACTACGGCGGCATGGGCGTCGGGCTCTAAATGGCGCGCGAGGTCATCGCGCAGCACGGCTTTACGATGTGGTTCGAGAGCGAGGAAAACAGCGGGAGCAAATTTTGCTTCAACCTGGTCGTGTGAGTGCCATGGAAGATGTGGCGATGAGCTCTGTCCTGGTGATCGAAGACGACCCCGACATGCGCGGGCTGCTCGTCCTGATGCTCGAGGAGCAGGGCCACGTCGTGCGCGCCGCTGCGAATGGGGTCGCGGGCCTGGAGGCGGTCCACCGCGAGCGGCCAGACGTCATCCTTCTCGACATGAAAATGCCGGTCATGGATGGCTGGGAGTTCGCGCGGCGCTATCGCGCAGAGGGAGGAAATCCAGCTCCGATCGTGGTCATGACCGCGTCCGAGGATCCGCGGAAGCCCGCCGAGGAGATCGGCGCGGCCGGCTGGCTTGGCAAGCCTGTCGAGCTCGAGGTCCTCTTCGATACCGTGAAGCACATCGCGA
>JAYTOQ010000435.1:0-2507 GCA_043747665.1 Polyangiaceae bacterium
TACGCCGGCAGCGATGGCCATCAGCGCTTCCTGAAAGCGTTTGTGAAGGCGTGGGATAAAGTGATGATGCTTGACCGCTACGACGTGAAAGTCTGAGGCTGATACCGCCGAAAAGTGTGAGGCAATACTTTTACCGAAAACAAGTTGCTTCGTTTTCAGTAAGGGCATTGCCTCACTTCTTGTTGCTTTCCCTGGTACAGCACAACCGGCCGTTGCCCTACGCCGAGAGGACGGCGTGGCCCGCGCTCTGCCGGGCCTGCGCCGCCGCGCTTTCCCCGGCTCGGGTACGCGTTCACGGGATAGTTTGATGAATCCGCTCACGCAGTGATTCGGAGTTGCGGGCTCGATTCTCGCGGTCCAGCGGTCGCGACTCGGACGAGCGATGGCGGGGTGGTACGGCGCAGTCGCGCCTCACACGCGGTCAGGATGAACGGCAGGATGGTACGACGTTGAAGGCGGAGGGTTGCGCGGACGGTCAGGATCCTCTCGATGAACCGGCTGCCGCCCTCGGACTTCGTTCCGCCGGAGATCTTTCGGACGACGACGCCGTGACGGACGGCGCGTTCCGCTGAATTGTTCGTGGGCTTGTCGCCCTCGACGCGTACGAACGTCCAGAGTGCGGATTCCGGCCATCGTGATCGCTTAGATCGGCGCATCGTGATCGCCAGGATCGGCGCATCGTGATCACCGGGATCGCCATCGTGATCGCCTAGATCGCCATGGTGATCACTCGGATCGGCATCGTGAGCGGCCTGACCATTCTCACGCACCGCCCTCATCGAGGACATCGCGCGCGTAAAGGAACTCTTCAAGAAGCGCGGTCAGCCCGTCGAGATCGACCCGGCGACCGAGATCGACTCGAAGAAACACGCCGTCGACTTCACGCTCGAGGTCCACGCGCCGTAGCGGACGCTCAGTTCGCGGCGAGCGCGTCGGGATCTTGCTGACCGCGCTGTGGAGCGCCGCGCGCAGGACCTGCTTGCGGAGCTCGGGGTTGGCGCTGCCTTCGGCGCGGGCGCGACCCTCGATGATGGCGAGCATCGACCCGGTCTTGGCGTCGCCAACGAGAGCGTTCACCGTGCGGCCGAAGGGCACCGCCTCGGAGCCGATGATCGCGACCGTCGCGCAGCTCCTTGGTAGGGAACATCGTGCGCATCTCGATCCGGGTCGCTGCGCCGTCGGGCGCGAACGTGAGGACCGACTCGATGGCGTTCGGATCGCCGCGGGACTCACCGTGCAGCATCGCGATCCGCTCCAGCGTGACGATCTCGGTCCCGGAGATCCGCTCTTGGTAGTCCGTCCCGTCCGGCCCATGCATCACGAAGCCCCACCTTCCCGCCGACGTGGAACTCGAAGGACCGCTCCGACAGAGAAGGTCAAAGGTCGCGCGAGGACGTGGGGTCTGTCGCTCCGTCACAGCGCGCTCGGAGCAAGGCGTTGGTGGTGTCGAGACGAACATACGCGTGCAGCGTCACGTCATTCTTCTTCACGTTGCCCGCCCGGAACCGGTCCGCCGCGGCGCAGCGGCGGTACCCGTGCCATTTCGCGTAGACATTCGTGAGGGGCTCCGCCGCCACGAGGCCGAGCGCGACGAGCGCGACGACCAACGTGGCCGCCAGGCGCCGCGCGTTCTTCGGGGAACCGGTCAACGGCTCGCGCGACGCGCGACTCCAAGCGCCCCACCAGACGAGCGCCAGCCGTAGCCCCACGAAGCCGAGCCCAGCCATCGCGTTCGTGGGATGGACGAACGCGACGCCGTCGCTGCCCTCCGCAATTGCCGCGATCGACGTGGCAAGGAGCAGGACGGGGAGCAACGTGAGTACCAGAGCGCCCGCGAGCACCGTGGCTCGACTCGAGGCATTTACCCTCCCGATCTTTTCCGGCTGCCCCAACTCGAAGTCGTACCACGCCGGCGGCCGTGGGTATTCGCGTGAGAAGACCCGCGATGCTTGGGCGCGTGAGTCGCGCCGACGTCTTGGTTCCGAGGGCCAGACGCACGAGACTCACGAGCATGAGTCCGAGCACCAGGTTGGCGCGACGATTGAAGAAGCAGAAGAGACGGCCCGACGTCGGGTCGAGCTCGAGGACCGACGTGACGGCAATCGACAGCCCGTCGCGGCTCTTTCTCATGTCGACCGGCGCCACCGAGACGTAGACGCGAACGGTCGGCGGCAGCGTCAACATGGGCGCGCTGCGATTGCGTCGAGCACCTGCCCGAGCGTCTCGCCGTCGACCGAGTGGCCGACGCGCACGGTCCACCCGCCGCGAGCGATCTCGATCGGGGCCGAGCTAGTGACGCTGGGGCGCGTCCCCCGAACCTCGACCCGCACCATCGCGGACTTCGGCGCCGTCCGAGTCGCGCTCTTCGCACCGTGCCACTTCCACACCATCGCAGCTGTCCCGGGCTCACTCCGGCGCTCGTCGCGAACTCGACAGCGCCCCGTCCGCTTCGCCGTCGCGATCCCGCCGAAGTTCCACCGACCCGAGACCGCCCAACCCCTCGATCC
>JAYTOQ010000436.1:0-13874 GCA_043747665.1 Polyangiaceae bacterium
CCCTCGGAGCCCCGTCTGCACGCGCACCGAAAGCATATAGCCCGCAGGCGCCGCGCCCGCACTCGCATAGACTCCCGCCATGCCTCGCCCCTCGGCCGCAGTCGCCTTCATCGTCGCCGTGGGCACCGCCGCGGCCATCACCGCCTGCAAGCCTCGCGTCGACGACGCCACGACCAGCATCGACGCCGCGCTTGAATCGGGAGCGCGCGGCGCCAGGCTCGACGGTGCCGGCGCCGTCGCCGCACGTGACGCCGCGCCCGACGCTCCGGACCCCAAGGTGGCCATCGCGCGCGGGCAGCTCCTCTACGGCCGCTACTGCAATTTCTGTCACGGCGAAGGTGGCGTCGGCTACGCCGCCGACGAGGCGCCCAGGCTCGCGAACGACGATCTCCTCACGCTCGTCTCCGACGACTTCCTGCGCGACGCGATCGTCAAGGGCCGACCCGGAACGACGATGAGCCCGTGGTCGATCGCGCGCGGAGGCCCCCTCGGCTACGACGACGCGTCGGCGATCGTCGCGTACATCCGAACCTGGCAGAAGCGCCCCACCGAGAGCACGGACGCACGCAAGGTGGAGGGCGACGCCGAGCGCGGCGCGAAGACCTACGCCGCGCAGTGCGTGAAATGTCACGGCAAGCTCGGCATGGGCGGAAAATACGGCGCGCTCGCCAACCCCGAGCTCCTCGCATCCGCCACGGAGGGCTACCTCGCGACCACCATCGAGCGCGGGCGTGACGGCACCCCCATGCCGTCGTTTACGGGGAAGCTCAGCACCGCCGAGATCGACGACGTCGTCGCGCTCCTTCGCAGCTGGAAGCGCCCGCCCGACGAGACCCCGCCGCTCCCCCCGCGCCCCGGCGATCTCACCAACGTCGTGCTCAGCCCGCGAGGCCCGCAGCCCGCCTTCGAAGCGAAGACCGACTACATCAAGGTCGACGACGTGAAGAAGGAGGTCGATCGTCACGCCACGATGGTCATCGTCGATGCGCGTCCACCCTCCGACTACGCACGCATGCACATCGCCGGCGCCATTAGCGTCCCGTTCTACGAGGTGGAGGCATATGCAAAGCAGCTCCCGAAGGATCGCTACATCCTCAGCTATTGCGGATGCCCCCACGCCGAGAGCGGGAAGGTGCGGGACGCACTCCGTCTACTCGGATATCCGCGTACCGCGGTGATCGACGAGGGCCTCCTCGCGTGGCGCGACCGCGGCTACCCGGTCCGCGGCGGGCCGAAGCCCTGACGACGTCCCAGCGTGCACATCACGTTCCGGTCAGCGATCGGCTCCGCTCTCGGCGGGGTCATCGGGCGCAAACTCGATCGGGTACACGACGGTGACGTAGCCACCATGGGCCGGGGGGCGGAACGCGAGCGACGCCATCGACTCGCGCATGCAGGTCGTCATCTTCTCGTCCGCGAGCCCGCCGTCCTTGTGATCGGCCTCGACGTCCTCGAGGATCCCGCCGAGCTTCTCGTCCGCGACGATCGTGAAGCTCATCTCGACACGGCCCTTGGCGCCCTTTTTACGAGTCAGCAGCTCCTCGTAACACTTCGAAGCCATCGGGAGGAACTCGCCGCGAACGACCTCCTGGATGTAGTTCGGGTCCATGCGGCCGCCGTCGGAGCCGGTCGGAGCCGGGAGAAACCGGCCCTGCTTCGCAGCGGCCGCCACCTCGGGCTCGCCCTCGGCAGCCCACCCCGCGAGGATGCGCTTTCGGAGCTCGTCACGGACCTTCGGATCGTGAACGGTCTGCGCGATGGCCCCGCCATCCCACGTGCGGGAGGCGCCCAAGGCCGAGGCCGTGGCCGTGGCCGTGGCGGTCGCGGGGGCACCGGTGTCATCGACCGTGAAGCCGACGCCGGGCGCGGACAGCGGAACGTGCGTGCTGCCGCCGGTCATCCCGGCCCAGAAAAGCAGGCCGACCACGACGACGAGCGCGCCCAGCACCCCGAGGATCAACGTCTTTCCCTTGACGGGCGCAGGACCAGGTTTCACTCAGCGCATCATGCCAGGCTTTTCCCTGCTCGCCGCTCGTTATACGGTGCCGCCGTGCGACCCCTCGACTCCGGCACCCCGACCCGCGTCCTCACCCGAGCCCTGACTCGTTCGGCGAAGGGCCTCTGGCCTCTCGTGCAGCGCCTCAACAAGGCCATCGAGCGTCCTTCCGCGCAGCCGTCATGGGCTCCGGCGCCGCTCTTGAAGCGCCGCGAGCGCACGTTCCCGCAGCTCGGCTTCCCGCGCGAGACCGATTCCCTCTGCCCGCGCTGCGTGAAGGAGGTCCGCACCGACATCCTCGGCGGCAAGCGAGATCTCCGCGAGCTCGTCGACGGTCGACCCGGCGAGATCAAGGCGCGCATCGTCCAGAAGGAAGTGAAGGGCGTGCAGTGCGTCGTGATGACCAAGGACTGCCCGACGCACGGGCACTTCGAGGACGTCATGTCGATGGACCCCGGCTTCCTCCAGCGCCTGGAGCAGCTCTATCCGGGTCGCGATTTTCTCGCGCCGCTGACCAAGCTCCGCGAGCACGGCAGCTCCAGCATCAAGTACGGGCGCGGCTCGGTCCTCACCGTGGACCTCACCAACCGCTGCAACATGATGTGCGACCCGTGCTTCATGGACGCGAACCAGGTCGGTTACGTCCACGAGCTCACGTGGGAGGAGATCCAGAAGATCCTCGACGACGCGCTCACCGTGCAGCCGCGTCGCCAGATGAGCATCCAGTTCTCGGGCGGCGAGCCCACGCTCTCGCCGTACTTCTTGAAGGCCATCGAGTACGCGCGCACCAACGGCTTCTTCGCGGTGCAGTGCGCCACCAACGGCGTCCTCTTCGCGCAGGATCCCGAGCTCGCGCACCAGGCCAAGAAGGCCGGCCTCCGCATGGCCTACCTGCAGTTCGACGGCGTCGACAACGAGTCGAACTCGCACCGCAAGATCGGCAACCTCTTCGACGTGAAGGTCCGCGCCATCGAGAACCTCCACGCCGCCGGCGTCGACGTCATCCTCGTGGTCACGGTCATCAACGGCGTGAACAACGATCAGGTCGGTAAAATCGTCGATTTCGCGATCAACAACGCGGACAAGGTCACCGTCGTCAGCTTCCAGCCGGTCAGCTTCACGGGGCGCGACGAGGACATCAGCGACGAGCTCCGCGAGAAGCAGCGCTACACGCTCAGCCACCTCGCGCACGACATCAAGACGCAATCCGGCATCACCGAGCCGATGCGCGACTGGTTCCCGCTCTCCGCGATGGGCCCGTTCAGCGACCTCACCGACACCATCCTCGGCGATAGCGCCGACTGGGGCTCGATGAAGTGCGGCTGTCACCCCAACTGCGGAATCGGCACCGCCATCTTCGTCCACAAAACCACCAAGAAGGCCATCCCCGTCACCGAGTTCCTCGATCTCGAGCAGCTCCTGCACGACATCCAGGACATCACCGACGCCGCGCAGGGCCGCGCGATCACCATCGCCGAGGTCGCGGTGGCGATGCTCAAGAACTTCGACGCCGAGAAGGCGCCGGTCAGCTTCCCCGTGCTGATGAAGCAGTTCATGAGCCAGACCGGAGCGCGCGGAAAGAAGATCGGCGAGCACGAGAGCGACGCGCACGAGTTCGAGTGGCGCATCCTCTTCGTCGCCGGGATGTGGTTCCAGGATCTCTTCAACTACGATTTTCGCCGCACCGAGATGTGCATCATCCCCTACGGCACGCAGATGGGTGAGATCAGTTTCTGCGCGTACAACACGGGCGTTGGCTGGCGGCAGATCCTCGAGAAGATGAAGGCCACGGCGTCGGTCGCCGATTGGTACAAGCAGAACGGGCGCCATCCCGTCTACGCGAAGGGTCAGGACCTCTCGCTCCCCCCGTCGCTCGGCACCGTCGTGCTGGCGGATGCGCCGAGCGGCAAGGCGCGCGTGCGCCTCCGGGTCCTCGAGACGTGAGCGGCGTTGCGCGCGTCGGGGAAGCCGTGCAGGCACCGTCGGCGCCTCTCGGGTCGACGCTGGACTTCATGCGTCTGCTGTGGGCGATGGATCATGGCCTCCAGCGCCGCTCGAAGCGCATGGAGGTCGAGCTCGGCGTCACGGGTATGCAGCGCATGGTGATCCGGCTCATCGGGCGCTTCCCCACCATCACGGCGGGTCACCTCGCGGAGCTGCTCCACGTGCATCCGAGCACGCTCACCGGTGTGCTCAAGCGCGTCGTGGAGCGCGGGTTCGTGGCGCGTGAGCGTGACCGCAGCGACGCGCGCGTCGCGCACTTCACGCTCACGAGCGAGGGCGCTCGGATCGACGGCATCCAGGCCGGCACCGTCGAGGCCGCCGTTCGCCGCGCTCTGGGGCGGCTCGATGCGTCGCAGATCGATGCCGCGCGCGTCGTGCTCTCGGCCGTGTCCGACGAGCTGGCGCGCGCCGATCGTTGACTACTTCAGGTCCGCGCCGGTCTTCAGCCACTTCAGGACGGTCTTGCCGTCGGCGGTCGTCTTCCACGTTGGGTTGCCCTTCGGCATCGCGCCGGCGGTGATCTTCGCGATCATCGCCTTCTTGTCGGCCTTGATGCCCGCGAGGGTCGTGAACTGCGCGTGACAGCCTCCGCACGTGCTTGCGACCTTCGGTCCGACCGATGCGAACGTGAGCGCCGTGAGCTCCTCGGAGGTCACGGCGACCGCGCCCTCGCCCTCGCCCTCGTCGGCGGGAGTCGCTGGAGTCGCGGGCGTACCTGCGTTGGGATCCTCGCTGGAGTCGACGGCGCAGCCGGCCGCGACGAAGACGAAGGAGAGGAAGGCGGCGAAGAGTTTGTTCGAGCTCATGCGCGCCTCTCTGGCTCACGCCACCGATGTAGGCAAGGCAATCGAGGTTGCCCGAGCGGCCCACCGGCGTAGCCGATGAGGCAAGTCGGCCACGCGCTCCACGAAGCGAGGCTTTTTGCGGCGTGGCGTCATCACAAAGCGTAGCTAGCCTTTGTAGTGAAGAGGAGAGTGGGCCTTGAAGCAGTACCCGCCCGTCTCGTTTGCCGCCCTGCTCGTCGCCGTCATCGGCCTTCCTTCTTGCGTGGATCACGGCCAATCGCGCCTCGCCTTCGCATCGGCCGAAGCGTACGAGGATCTGCCCATGCCGGGCGCCGCGCCGGGTCAGCGGCCGCTCGATCCGTCCATCAGCGGCCGCATCGTGCTGGTCACGATCGACGGGGTGCGCGCCGAGGACGTCTTCGAGGGCGCAGACCCGAAGCTCCGTCCCGGCTCCAACGTCGCGCCGCTGCGTCGTCCGGAGGCGGTGATGCCGCGGACCCATCGCCTCGTCGCGACACGAGGGGTCGCGCTGGGCGCCGAGCGCGCCGGCTGCGGCGAGGTCCGCACCGCGAGCGGCGCGAACGTGTCGCTCCCCGGCTACCTGGAGATCTTCACCGGCCGGCGGACGCGCTGCCGCGACAACAACTGCGATCGGACCACGTCGCCCACCGTCCTCGACGAGGCGGTGCACGCAGGCTTCGGTCCGGTCGCGAGCATCGGCTCGTGGGAGGTCCTCGACCGGGCCGTGAGCAATCGTTCGATGCCGATGCTCGTCTCCGAGGGAACGCAGCGGTGGCCCGAGTCGCGACCGATCGACAATCACGCGCTCGAGCAGCTCGTCGCGGCGGGCGAGCGCGCCGACGCTCATCCCGGTCACGGGGGCTATCGACCCGACGCGAGCACGGCGGCGATCGCGCTCGAGTACCTCCGCACCGCGCACCCGGCGTTCCTCCACGTCGGCCTTGGCGATCCCGACGAGTACGGCCATCGCAACGACTACCCCGCGTACCTCCAGTCGATCGGGCAGGCTGACGCGTTCATCGGCCAGGTGGCAGACACCCTCGACGACATGGGAGAGCTCGGAGCGCGCACCACCGTCATCATCACCACCGATCACGGGCGAAACCGGGATTTTCAGCACCACGGCGCGAACAGCCTGACCTCTGCGCGCACCTTCGTCCTCGCGTTCGGTGGGCGGGTGGCGAAGCGAGGCGTCGCCTGCCCGACGCGCGACGTCACGCTCGCCGACATCGCGCCGACCATCCGCGTCCTCACCGGGCTCCCCCGCGATCCCTCGCACGAGTCCGGGCGTCCCATCGAGGAGATCGTCGGCGTCGGCGCCGGCGTCGGCGTCGGCTCGGGCAGCGGAGCGGCAGTCGCTCGGCTTGCACCCTGAGCCCCCTCACCTGGGCGCGGGCGTGTCGGCGCTCGGCGGCAAGCAGCGAGCGTAGATGCGCTGGCGACCGAGCAGGAGCGTGCACGAACGGAGCACATCCATCGCCAGCACGCCGTCGCGCGGGCACGCCGAGTCGGCGGCTCCCGCGATGAGATCGACGTCGGCGCTCACCGCGAAACCGCCGGCGGTGACGCGCGCGCCCTTCAGCTTTCGCGCGGAGATCTTCCCCGACGCCGTGTACATCGGCTCCTTGTTCACGGTGCTCTGCGCCAGGAGGCGCTGGCCGGCGAGCGACGTGGTGAACACGTCGGAGTGCTGCGCGCCGGTGTCGAGCAGTAGCTCCACGCGCTGCGACTCGACGCTCGCGGGCAGCACGTATGCGAGGCCCTTGATCGGCCCCTCGATCTCCTCGCACGCCCGAGCCTCGCCGATCACGAGGGGCACGCCGAGCGCGGAGAGCTCGTAGTGCGCCTCGTCCCACCACGCGGGGCGGAGCTCGCCCTTCGCGAGGTCGAGCACCACCGAGTCGCCTTCCTCGACGAGACGCTGCGGAGAGATGAACGCGCCGATGCCGAGCTTCTCGATGACCTCCGGGACGTCGGTGGCGAGCACCGGCATCGGGACGAGCGGTCCCCAGTCGTCGATGGCGAGCTCGGGTTTCTCGACCCGGAACGTGGCGATGGTCTTGCCGACATGATCGGTGCCGACGTCGCCGAGCTTCTTCATGGTGAGGCCGAGCTTTCGCGCCAGCCACCCCGCGATGACGTGCGAGTTGGCGCCCGTGTCGACGAGCATGAGGACCGGCTGACCGGCGATGGTGCCGGTGACGAGCGGCAACGGGAACGGCCGCCCGTGGATCTCGTAGCGCAGCTTCGCCTTCCGCGGTGACGGCTGGCGCGACGTGTCGTCGCCGCTCGACGCCGACGTAGCGGTCGCGAGACGAGCCTGTCCCCGCGCGCGCGAGGCAGGCGGCGTCGCAGCGGGCGAGCACGCCACGGCGGTGGCGGCTGCGGCGATCAGAGCGACGAGGAAGGGCCGCACGAAGACACCGAGCATAGCACCGGCGTCAAAACGCTTACTTCGCGACGTCCTTCGGGTCCTTCGCGTTGCCGCGCGGCGTCACGGCATCGACGACGATGATGCCGTTCTCGACGTCGACCGTGGCGACGTCGCCGCGGCTGAGCAGGCCCTTCAGGATCATCTCCGCGATGGGCGCCTCGATGTGCCGGCCGATCGCACGTCGCATGGGGCGCGCGCCCATCTCGGGATCGAAGCCGCCGGCGTCGAGCAGCGCCTCGACCGCGCCGTCGCTCGCGTCGAGCTTCACGCCGCGAGCTCGCTCGAGCTCGACGGCGAGAGCCTTGAGGATGCGCCGCGCCACCTCGGCCACGTCCTCGCGCGTGAGCGGCGCGAAGGCGAGCACCTCGTCGAGGCGGTTGAAGAGCTCGGGGGGAAGCGCGCGCCGCGCGGCATCGGCGACCGCCGCCTGGTACGTCGCGATGGCCTGCTCGCGCTCGCGCACGTTCGAGCGCCCTGCCGAGCCGAACCCGATACGGCCGCGTGCGGTGGTGGTGGTCGGCGACAGATCGGCGCCGATGTTCGACGTGAGCAGGATGACCGTGTTGGTGAAGTCGACGGTGCGTCCGCGTCCGTCGGTGAGGCGGCCCTCGTCGAAGACGCCGAGGAAGCTCTCGAGCACGTCGCGGTGCGCCTTTTCGATCTCGTCGAGGAGGATCACCTGATAGGGACGGCGGCGCACCGACTCGGTGAGCTGACCGCCGGCGTCGTAACCGACGTAGCCGGGCGGCGCGCCAACGAGGCGCGAGATGGCATGCGACTCGGCATACTCCGAGAGATCGAGACGCGTCATCGCGTCGGCGGAGTGGAAGAGGCACTCGGCGATGGCCTTGGCCGTCTCGGTCTTGCCGACGCCGGTCGGTCCCAGCAGGAGGAACGTGCCGATCGGTCGCCGCGAGCGGAAGCCCGAGGCATTGCGACGAAGCACGTGCGAGATGCGCTCGAGCGCGTTGGCGTGACCGACGATGCGGTTGCCGAGCAGCTCCTCGAGGCGGAGCAGGCGCTCGGCGTCGCTCTCGAGCAGTCGCTCCTCGGGAACGCCAGCGAGCTCGCTCACCACCTCGGCGACATGCTCGCACTCGACGTGCCGTCCGCCGCGACGACGCGCGCGCGCGCCGGCGAGATCGAGGATCTGCACCGCCTTGTCGGGCAGCGCCTTGCTCGGCAGATAGCGAACGCTCCACGTGATGGCCTTGGCGAGCGCGTTCTCGTCGTACGCGCAGCCGTGGTGCTTCTCGAAGAGCGGAGCGACGCCCTCGATGGCAAGGAGCGCCTCCTCCGGCGAGAGCTCGCACACCTCGATGGGCGTGAAGCAGCGCGAGAGCCCTGGGTCACCGTCGATGACGCGGCGGTAGTCCATCTCGGTGGTGGCGCCGATGCAGACGATCTCGCCTCGAGCCAGCGCGAGGCGCAGCTCGCTCGAGGCCTCGTCGCCAGCGTCCTGACCAAACAGCACGTGCATCTCGTCGAAGAAGAGGATGACGCGGCCCTTGGCGCGGGCGATCTCCGCCTTCAGCTGACCGATCCGCTCGGCGAGCGATCCACGCACGCCGGTGCCGGCGAGCATCGCGGCAGGCTCGATGCTCACGAGTACCTTGTCCTCGAAGCACGCCACGTCGTCGTTGTTGGCGATTCGCGCCGCGAGGCCGCGCACCACGCTTGTCTTGCCGACGCCGGGTGCGCCGACCAGGCAGGCGTTGTTGGCGTGACGCTTGGCGAGCACGTCGAGGGCGCGCTCGATCTCGGCGTCGCGCCCGACCACGGGATCGAGCTCGCCGCGCACGGCCTGCTGCGTGAGGTTCTGACCGAGCGCCGAGAGCAGCGGAAACTGCTTGGCGTCGAGCGCGAACCGCTCGAGCCGTGCCTTCGTGAGCTTCACGGGCTCCTTGGCGGGCTCCTTCACCGGCTCCTTGCGCTTGCCCTTGCTCGCTGGCGCCGCGAGCTTCGCACCCGCACCCGCACCCGCACCCGCACCCGTACCCGCGCCGACGAGCGAAGGCGCCAACGCGATCGTCGCCGAGGGCTTCGTGTCGGCGGCCTTCGACGCGGGGGGCGGCGGCAGCGTCGCCGGCGTGGTCCGCGTCGGCCTGACCGGAGGCGCGATCGGCATGATGCCGCTGGTGCGCGCCTGCGCGGCAGCAGACAGCGTCGTCCGTCGCGGAGGCGCGAGGCCCATCGCGAGCTGCATCGCCGAGGTGCGCAGTCGGGTTACGTCGGTCCCGCACTGCACGAGCGCACGATGCGCGGCGGTGCCGGTCTCCTGGCACAGCGAGAAGAGGACGTGGACCGAGCGAGCATCGGCACCGCCGGGACCTCGGCCGCAGCGCGCGAGCTCGCGCGCGCGCTGGATGGCCCGGCCGATCGCGTCGGTCGTGTCGTCGACGGTCACGCGCGCGGCCTTGAGAAGGACCTCCGCATCGAGGCGCCGGTCGAGCAAGAGCTGCGCGGCATCGTCGCGACCGCTGGCGAGCGCGGCCAGCAAGTGCGTCGTCGTGGGCTTCTGCCCCCGCTGCTTCGCGAGGTCTTCAGCGGTCCGCCGGAGCGTCGCAAGCTCGGTCTCCCGGGTCGGTAGGGCCCTCTCCATATTCCCCTAGGCCATCGCACGATGGATGGGCTCGGGCCAAAAAACAGCGCCTCTCGGGCTTTCAATGACCGTTCAATGACCGGCCGGTCAGTTATACGAGGAGCACCCCATGTCCCGCGTCGCCGACCCGAAGGCCAAGATCACGCTCCTGCGCGCCGCCGAGGAGGTCTTCGCCGAGAAGGGTTTGGCCGGCGCGAAGGTGGAGGAGATCGCGCGTCGAGGCGGCGTCTCGAAGGGCGCGTTCTACCTCCACTTCGAGAGCAAGGAGGCCGCGCTGAAGCAGCTCGTGGAGTCGTTCCTCGCGCGCTGCCAGACGTTCTTCGCGCCGCCTTCGGCCTACCCGGGACTGCCCGAAGACCCCGCGGACCTCCTCGATTTCACGCTCGAGCGCGACGTCCAGATCTTCGAGTTTCTTTGGCAAAATAGGGCGTTTCTGCGGATCTTGCCGACCTGCCAGGGCGACTACGGTTACCTGGTCGACGCATTCCGCGCGGAGATGGCGGTGACCACCCGCGAGTGGGTCGACCACTGGCGTCGCGAGGGCATCTACAGGAAGGACGTCGATCCGGACCTCGCCGCGACGTTCATCGGGGGCGCCTACAACGAGCTCTCGCTGCGGCTCATCGTGGCGGAGAAGCGACCGCCCCTCGAGGAGTGGCTTCGCTTCGGCCTCGAGACGTTCTTTCGCGCCTTCGGCACGCCCGAAGTGGTCGCCGCCGTCGAGCACCGGAACCCGCGGGTCAGTCACGACCTCGGCGGCGCGCCCGCGCCCGCGCACCGCCGCTCGACCATCGAGCGCGCGACTCGCGGACGGACCTGACCAGCTTCAGGCGGCGACGTACCGCACCGCGCGACGCTGTGCGCCCGTGGCGGGCCAAGCGTACGCGAGATCGGCGTCGATGCGCGCGCCCGGTACCTCCGGCGGCTCCTCGCGCGCGATGAGTGCCCACGCCACCGGCGCGAGCTTCAGCGCGAGGGGGATCCAGTCGGGCGGCGGCAGCGTCGCCCGCGAGATCGCGACGTCGAATCCGTTCGGCATCCGTGCGGCGATCGCCTCGCCGCGCTCGCGAAAAATGGTCACGTCGGTCCGACCGATGGTGCCCACCACCGTGCGCAGGAACGACGTCCGCTTCGCCAGCGGCTCGACGAGCGTGAGCTCGAGATCGGGACGCATCAGCGCGAGCGCGAGGCCCGGCGCGCCCGCGCCGGTGCCGATGTCGACGACGCGCAGGCTCGGACCGATGTGCCGCGAGAGCTCGCCGGCATCGGCGAGCATGAGGTCAGTGAGCTCCGCCTCGGTGCGCGCCGCGGTCAGATCGATGCGCTTGTTCCACTCGGTGAGCAGCTCGAGCCAGCGGACGAGCGGTAGCCGGGCGGACTCCTCAAGTACATACCCAGCGAGCTCCACGCCGTGAGTGTGGCGCCGTTCGGACAAAAAGGATAATCGGAAGGCAGTGACGATTGTCCGCCCGTCTCAGAGCATCCCCGTCGGCGTCGTCGACCTCCTCCCGCTCGAGGAGCTGGTCCAGAGGACCTTCGACTCCGAGCTGAACGCCACGCCCATGCCGGGAGGCGCCTCGACGCGGAAGTACTTCCGTGTCGCACTGCCTCACGACAAGAGCGCCGTCGCCATGTTCGTCCCCGGGGGCGCCAAGCCAGAAGAGGTGCAGTCCCACCACGAGGGCAGCCGCTGGCCGTTCCTCGAGGTGCGGGATCTCCTCGCCGAGCGCGGCATCGACGTGCCTTCGGTCCTCGCCGAGGACACGCCCAACGGCTGGCTGGTCATCCAGGACCTCGGCGACGACACGCTCGCCAACTGGCTCCTGCGGAACCCCGGCGATAAGCCTGCACTCTACACAAAAGCGGTCACCGACCTCGCCAAGGCCCAGAAGGCGCTCGCGAAGCTTCCCGAAGGCTGCGTCGTCGCGAGCCGCAAGTTCGACGAGCCCCTGCTCCGCTGGGAGATCGACCACTTCCGCGAGTGGGGCCTCGACGCGCGCGGCAAGTCGCTGTCCGACGCCGACGCCAAGCGCTTCGGCGAGATCGCCGACAGCCTCGCCAAGCGTGTCGCCGATCTCCCCAAGGGCTTCGTGCATCGCGACTACCAGTCGCGCAACCTCATGGTGGTCGACGACGGCACGCTGCGTCTCGTCTGGATCGATTTCCAGGACGCGCTGCTCGGCCCGCGCGTCTACGATCTCGTCGCGCTGCTCAACGACAGCTACCAGGAGTTCGATCGCGCCTTCGTCGAGGCCCGCCTCGCGGAGTACGCCGAGGCCGCGGGCCTCCCCGCGAAGGAGCGCACCAAGCTGCTCGGCGAGTTCGATCTCGTCACCGTGCAGCGCAAGCTGAAGGACGCGGGGCGCTTCGTCTTCATCGACCGCACCAAGAAGAACGCTTCGTTCCTGCGCTTCGTCACCCCGACCATCAAGAAGGTCGACGCTGCTCTGGCGCGACTCGCTGCGAAGGACCCGGAGATGGCGGAGCTCCGCGCCATCCTGCAGCGCACGCTGGGCGACGAGCTCACGGCCGGCTGAACGTGGCGCGCAAACCGTTGGCGAAGAAGCGCTCGCCGGGATCGTCGTTGAAGGTCCAGAAGGCCGTCGAGGTCCGTCCGCAAGGTCTGTGGCTCGTGGACAAGAAGGAGCTCGTTCCGCTGTGGGCGGGGGCGATGCACTACTGGCGTCACGCGCCCGAGGACTGGGGCGCGTGTCTCGACGCAATGAAGGCGATGGGGCTACGCCTCGTCGACACGTACGTCCCGTGGGGCGTGCACGAGACCGCGCAAGGTGTCTTCGACTTCGGGGAACGCTTCGGTCGCCTCGACGTCGCGCGCTTCATTCGCCTCTGCGGTGAGAAGGGCATGCACGTCATCGCGCGGCCCGGTCCGCATATCAATGCAGAGCTCACGTATTTTGGGCTGCCCGAGCGCGTGGTCTGGGACCGCGAGTGCCAGGCGCGCACGCCCCGCGACAACCCGGTGATCCTCCCGCTGGTACCGGTCGCGTTCCCGGTGCCGAGCTACGCGAGCGATACGTTCTTCGACGAGACGGCGCTCTGGTTCGAAGCGTGCGGTCGCGTGCTGTCGCCGCTGCTCCATCCGCACGGCCCGATCGTGATGCTTCAGGTCGACAACGAGGGCGCGCTCTACTTCCGCGACGGCCCGTACGATCAGGACTATCACCCCGACGCCATCCGCCTCTTTCGCACGTTCCTCCGCGAGAAGTACTCGAGCGTGAAGACGCTCCGGCAGATCTGGAACGACGAGAGCATCACCTTCGCGACTGTCACGCCGCCGGTGAAGTTCGACGCCAAGGAGGCCAACGAGCTCGCGCGTCATCTCGACTGGATGGAGTTCCACGAGCACCTGCTCGCGGAGGCGATGGGACGCTTCAACCAGTCGCTCGAGAACGCCGGCCTCACCACCGTGCCGACGCTCCATAATTTTCCGCTCGGCGAGGCCGCGACGCCGCTCAACGCCAGCCGCATGGCGGAGGTCGTCGACCTCATCGGCCTCGACTATTACCACCCGGCGAATCCGCAGCATCACATGACGATCCTGCGGCGCACCGGCGAGCTCGCCACCCGCTGCGAGGGCCGTCAGGTACCACCGTTCGGCGCGGAGGTCGGCGCTGGGTTCCCGCCGTTCTTCCCGCCGCTCGACGACAAGGACTCGCTCTACGCGCTGATGGCCGCGATGGCGTATGGCCTGCGCGGCTTCAACCTCTACATGGCCGTCGATCGCGATCGCTGGGTGGGCGCGCCGATCGACGTCCACGGCATCCCTCGTCGCCTCGCCGACGAGTACCACGCGCTCATCGAGGCGCTCGACAAGGTGGCGTTCAACACGCTGCATCGCGCAACGCCCGTGAAGCTCGTGGTCCCGCGCGCGCTCCGCCGCCTCGCGCGCGCCACGCATGCCTTCGGCCCGGTCACGCCCGCGGCGTTCCACATCGCCGGTGCCGGACCGCTGGAGAGCTGCCTCGAGGACGACTTCGGCCTCGGTGAAATCGCGCCCATCGTCGGCGAGAC
>JAYTOQ010000437.1:0-7167 GCA_043747665.1 Polyangiaceae bacterium
CCGCATTCTTGCGTAAGGCGCAGGGTTTTCTCAAGCAGCGCCGCAATCCCATTTATTCGGATGGCGAGGAGGACAGCTACACCTACGACCTGCTCGGGACGCTGGAGAGCGCCACGAACGGTGCGGGGACGCTGCGGTTCGAGCGCGATGAAGCTCGGCGGATAAGCGCGGAGCGCTTCGACGACGCACCAATCGTCGGGCCGAGGTAGGTCGGCATCCTCGTGCGAGAGAGGCTGCGCCTTCCGCTCAGGAACGCGCAGCGCCCCTAGGGTGAAGCGCCGAGGATCTTCTCAGCGTCGGCGCGCGCGAAGCCGTGCGGAAAGCGGAGCAGGTAGCCCTGTGCGAGGCCCACGGCCCGCGCCGGGTCGGTGCCCGCGACGAGGTTCATGCGCTGCGCTTCCGCGGCTTCACGTAGCGGTGTGCGCGGGTATTTCTGGAGCAAGAAATCAAGAGACGTGAGAGCGCTCGCGGTGTCCCCGCGGGACTTTGACGCCATCGCGTCCGCGAAGAGCGCGTTCTGCACGGCGAGCTCCGAGGATGCAAGCGTGCGGGGTGAGGCAGTGGCCGGCGGCGTCGCGGCCGCGGTCGCCGCGGCAGTCGGCGCTGACCGCTTCGACGGGAGTGACGACGGGAGTGACGTGGTCGAGGGGAGAGGCGGCGACGCGGCCGTCGCTGCAGGCAGCTGCGGGGTGACGCAACGAGAGACCCAGTCGCCGCCAGGCTCCAGCGTCGCGCCCTCCTGCCCAGCAGCGCGCACGATGACGCGTCCCTCGTCGACATGGACGCGAGTCTGTACGCCGCACTGAGGATCCTCGAGCCGCGACACGCGGAACACCGTTCCCCGCACCTCCACTTCGGCGTCGGGCGTCCGCACGACGAACCGCTGCGTCGGCCCTCGCTTCGTCACCGTCGAGGTCACCGCGCCTCGGTCGATGTCGACGAGCTCGGTCTCGCCGTCCTCGACGAGAGACGCTGTCGTCGCGTGCTCGACGTCGATCTTGCTCCCGGAGCGAAGGACGAGGACCGCCTCGCCGTCCATGGCCACGACCTTGGACCCGCGCGCCAGCACCGCGGACGACCGGAGCGCGACGCGCTCGCCGTTCTTCTCGACGAACACCGTGCCGCGGACAGTATCTGCGACGACAGCGGCGTTGGCGTCGGGGCGGTTCGACGGCGGCACGGCGGCGACGGAGCCCGTCCCGTGCCGGGACCATGTCGCAGCGCCGATGCCGAGGAGTGCCACGGCGGCGGCGACGCCCACGAGCGGCAGCGCCCAACGACGGCGACGGCCGCGCAGTGCAGACCGGGCGAGCTCGACCTTGATCGCGTCCACCGTGCGATCGCGCTCGTCGGTCGACGGAGCGCGCGCGTCGATCTCCTCTTCGGCGAGGAGCTTCGCGGCCGCACGTGCGAGCTTGGGCGCGGTCATTCGGCGTCTCCCAAGTCGTCCACCAGACCGGCGAGCTCGCCGTCGCGCGCGAGCTCGTTGTGCACGTCACGGCGACCACGGACGAGGCGCTTCTGCGCGGCCGCGACGGTGACGCCCGTGATGGTGGCGATCTCCTGCAGATCAAAGCCGAGGACGTCATGGAGCAGGAACGTGTAGGCCTTCTGCGGCTCGAGCACCTCGATCTTCTCGCGGATGCGCTGGACGAGATCCTTCGCGACAATCCGGCGCGACGTGCTCATCGGCTCGGGCCGCTCCGAGGGACGAACGGTGCCGCCGAAGAAGCGACGCTCGAGCCGGCGGCGGCGAATATGCTTGTAGACCACGTTCGCCGCGATCTGCGCCGCCCAGTGCTCGATCGGGCACTCACCTCGGTAGCGAGCGATCGAGCGGACGATCTCGACGAACGTCGTTTGCACACAGTCCTGCTGATCGACGTCACCGGCGCCGAGGAGACGCCGCACTGTCGATTCGATCTTCGGTCGGAGACGGTCGTACATCGCATCGGCGGCATCGCTGTCGCCGTTCTGGAGCGCCGCGAGGAGCTCAGCGTCGTCGAGCGACGACGGCAGCGATGGCGATGACGGCGACGACGAATGCGCGACGGGCGCGGCGGCGCTTGCCTCGACGCCGCGCACGATTCGCAATCGCGTCTTCGCTCGATCTACCGCCACGGGTGAAGGGTACCTCGCTCGTCTGTCCAGCAGACTTCGCGATCAGAAAAAGAGTCGCGCGCCAGCCTCGATCGTACCTCGCACGGGAGGGATCTCCGCGGCGCGCTCGCCCCCCAACGTGATCGGCGTCGCACCGGCCACCACATCCAGCCCGACTGTCGCGAAGACCTCGAGCGCTGGAGCCACGGCGAAAGCGGCTCCCAGATCGACGTGACCGCCGGAGAGCCATCGATCGCGGCTCGCCTCAGGCGCCGCCCGCCGCACGACGTGATGAACGGCCAGGCCTTCGAGGCCGGCGTCGAGCCCGACGCTGCCGTTGGCGACACGAGCAACGCGGACGCGACCCCCGAGCGCGATCCGCGTCGTCGTCAGGTCTGCGCCGGCACTCGTCAGGGATCCAAAGCCGAGCGCAACGCCGCCGTGAAGGGAGAGCGCGCGGTTCAGGACGAAGCGCGCCCGCACGCTCGGGCCGAGTCCCGGCGCCTCACCGCCGATTCCAGCCATGGCAAGCCCTCCGACGTCGAACCCCACCCGCCAGAGACGGGCCGCGGGCGCGCCCATCGGGCCGGGCTGCTCCGCGACCGGAGGGCTCGGCAGGATCGCCGGCGCAAGCGCCGGAGCGGGCGGCGGAGGCGCAGCGACCGCTGAGGCCGCGGCGGCACCGGCCTCCTCACTCTGTCGCGCGCGGATCATCGCGCCGACGAGTAGACCGATCGATCGCTCGCGATCCTCGGGCGCGTCGAGCGCGTCGAACGTGAGCTCCTGGTCGTACCAAGCTCGATCGCTCGCGAGATAAACGTGCAAGCGCGCGCGACCGTGCGCCCCGTCGCCCCAGGAGATCTCGGCGATGGCGCTCCCGCCGAGGCGTTCAGCGGTAGACGTTGCCTCTCCATCCGTCGGTGTCGAGGTCCGCTCCTCGACAAGGATGCGTGCGTCCGTCGCCAGCCCGCTCCCGACGGCCGTGCTGACGACGCTCCCTCGCGGCCGGTCGGCGGCGGTGAGGCCGACGATGATCAAAAGCACAATGGTCGGGTCCGCCATTCGCTCCTTCAGGCTATCGCGACTCGCCGTTTCGCGGTCGCGTGGTCTGCGTCCCGGCCGGTCGGTGTACTCTTCTTTTCGGATGCCGTTTCCGAGGCGAGTCGCCAGAAACATTGTCGTCTTCGCGATCACCGCGGCGGCGTGCGGCGGGACGCAGTCGCTGGACTTCCCGGGACCGCCCGTCGACGCTGGAACGGATTCGGCAATCAACCTGATCTGCGCTCGCGCGGATGAGTCGGTTTGCGGAGCGACGTGCGTCTCCCTCGCCGACGCGCCGGAGCATTGCGGAAGCTGCGACGTCACCTGCGGAGGCTCGACTGTCTGCGATCTCGGCACGTGCGCGCAGTCATGCAGCGCGGGTCTGACCGCGTGCAACCGCGCGTGCGTCGCACTCGACAGCGATCCGCGCAGCTGCGGAGCGTGCGGTGCCGTCTGCGCACCGAGCCAGAGCTGCGCCTCGGGACAATGTGCTTGTCCTGCGGGCACGTCGTCGTGCGCAGGCGCCTGCGTGGCGCTCGACACCGACCCGATCAACTGCGGAGCCTGCGGCGTCGCGTGCGCGCTAGGTCAAGTCTGCCTGCGCGGCGCGTGTGCGACTGACTGTGGAGCGACGGTGCAGTGCGGGCGCAGCTGCGTGGACGTGTCCGCCGATCCAGCGCACTGCGGAGGATGCGCCAAGGCGTGTCCGACGGGGACCTCGTGCAAAAGTGGCCTCTGCGTTTGCCCGACCGGACGCGTCCGGTGCGGCGGCGTCTGCGTGGACGTGACCGCCGACCGACACAACTGCGGCGGCTGCGGGACGACGTGCCCGACCACCGCGCCGTGCACGGCCGGCGCCTGTGCCTGTGGCGCCAACCTCACCGTCTGTGGCAGCGCCTGCGTCGACACTCGCGTCGACAGCAGCAACTGCGGGGGTTGCGGCGTTACGTGCACGGCGCCGAAGTCGTGCAAAGGGAGTCGATGTCAGTAAGACGCGCGAGCGCTTATTCGACCGAAGCGTGTCTGATTCAGGACTGCTCACGCTACCCAGCCTCCGTCGCCATCCTTGGAGGTCCTTCGTTGCGCTCACTGAAAACCGCTGCGGTCCTGTTCTCGGTATCCTCTTTCTCTCTCATCTCTGCGAGCTGGCTCGCGGTTGCGTGTGGAGGAAGCTCGGGCGACGAGGCGGTAACCATTCCCGACGAAGCCGGCGCTGAGACCTCGGCCGACGCGAACCCGAACCCGAACCCGAACCCGACGGACGACGGCGGCACGGATGCGGCCACCGTTCCCGAGGGCGGATGCGCGCCGGAAGGCTCGGCCTGCTCGGTCAACGAGAGCGCGAAGGGGCTGTGCAAGGCTTCCTCTTGCACGGCATGCGTCGACACCACCGACGACAGCCTGTGCAAGACGGCCTACGGGACGGGCTTCGCCGGCGGCAACGCCATCTGCAACGCGGGCGTTTGTGTTCCGGGCGACTGCCATGTCAACACCGACTGCGCGGGCAACAAGATCTGCGGCCTCGATACCCCGAACACCTGCGCGAGCTGCACCAGCGACTCGGCGTGCAAAACGTCGTACGGCGCCGACTACATCTGTAACAAGACGACGGGCGGTTGCGAGACGAATACCGTCGCGTGCACCAGTGCCGACGCAGGCACGTGCACCGGCAACGCGGCGGACATCTGCTGCTCGCCCACCGCGGGCGCCGCCGGCGCCTGCTCGACGGGCAACTGTTGCACGAGCGCGCAGTGTGGCTCGACGGCGCCAAACTGCGTCAACCACGTGTGCACCGGATGCGCGGCCGTCGCCGACGGCGTGTACTGGGTCGACCCCTCGGTCTCGGCCGCCGACAACATGATCGCTACCGGCAACAAGACCGACCCGAAGTGCGCGTTCCGCTCGATCACGAGCGCACTCGCGGCTATCGGTAACGCCGCGGCCGCACCGGTGATCGTCAAGATCAAGATGGGCGCTGCTGCGCTCGGGCCGAACGAGTCGTTCCCGATCATCGTTCCGACGAACGTCACGATCACGAGCGAAGATAACGCGAACCCGGCCAGTGTCCTCGTGCCAGCGGGCAAGGAGGGCTTCGTCCTCGCGTCGCCCGCCTCCAGCATCCAGTACCTGACGATCGATGGTCAGACGAACACCGCGCTCGAAGGCGTGCTCGCGCAGACGGGCTCGTCCTCGACGACGACGTCGCTGATGCACGTGACGATCAAGAACTTCAGCGGCGCGGGCATCGTGGTCAGAAACGCGACGGGCAAGGCGACCGGCGGTGGCCTCGCCATCGGCCCGGCCGTGACCTCGACGGGCAACGGAACTGCCGGAGCGCCGGCGAGCGGCCTGCACGTCTTCGAGAATGGCGTCGCCGTCATCACCGGCGCGGTCGCTGCGGAGACGCACTTCGACAAGAACACGGAGGACGGCATCCGCGTCGATGATGCGGGTCAGATCTCGTTGACCGGCACGGTCGGCGCCACCGCGCCAACCAGCGGCACGGTCACGACCAACCAGAACACCACAGCCGGCCTCGCCATCCAGCAGATGCCGGGCGCCGTTCCGCTGAACACGGTGACGGGCCTCACGGCGTGGAAGACGACCGCAGGTCCGGGCATCCGCGTGCTCGGCGGGTCTTCGCTCAAGCTGCGCGCGTCCTCGGCGCTCGGCAACGCGACCGACGGCATCCACGTGAAGTCCTTCGTCAGCGGCATCACCGTCACCAACGACACCGCCAGGATCGACCTCGGCGCGAGCGCCGCCGGTGATCCGGGCAAGAACGTCCTCCAGGCGATCGCCGGTCAGAACCCGAACACGGGCGTCGGCATCTGCCTCGAGATCCAGGATGTCGGCCAGATCCTGAACGCATACGGCAACACGCTGGTGACCGCGAGTATGGGCGCAACGCAACCCGTGAGCATCGACTGCTCGACGACCGCCGGAACGGTCAAGCGCGGCACTGGCAACGGCGCCTGCCTCGGCGGACTCGCCATTGGCGTCATCGGCAACGCCACTGACACCAATAAGGTGGTCACGCTCCTCTGCGCGAATTGACGGCGGTTCACTGCCGCGCCTGGCGCAGGAGAAGCTCGAGCCGCGTACGCAGGAAGCCGGTGCTCTTCTTCCAGCGCTCCGCGACGAGGGTTGCATCGCCCTTGGCGGCAATGATCGCGCTCGAGAGCGACACCACGAGCTCCTCCAGGCTCCTGTCCGAAGTCGAGCACGCGCGTGAGGTGTGCGTGATCGAGGCGGCTCGCGGATAGAGCCTCGGCGTGGAAGCGCTTGCAGAACTCGGGGTCGCGCTGGAGGGCCTCGTGCATCACCTTCACGGCGACGGGGATCTGGAGGTCGCGATGGCGAGCACGGTAGACAGTGCCCGCCCCCCCTCGCCCACGCGCGCTTCGATGAGCAGCTTGCCGCTCGCCAGCGAGCGGCCGATGAACGGATCTGCCGCGGCGGTCCCCGCGTGCGTGGCGGCGGCAAGCGCGGGGGCCGAGCCACCCGGATCGACCGGCGTCTCCTTCGCGGTCGACGCGGCGAGCGAGATCTCGCTCGGCACCATGGCGAGTCGGATCGGGTATCCCTTCTCGGAGCACGGACCGATTGGCTCGGCGAGGAACGAGAGCGGCTCGCGCTGCCCGCTCATGTGGACCTGGAGGAGATGGACGCCCGAGCTCGCAGGCGCGGCGACGAGCGGGATGTAGACAGCGCGCCCCGCGAGCGCGACGCCGGCCAGGAATGGCCCGATCGCATCGTCGGCGAAACGCGCGACGAGGATGGGAAGCGGCTCCGCCGGTTGCGCCATGCATCCCTGGTCACGCGAGTGTTCAGGCCGGAAGACCCCGGGCTGTGTCTGACGATCGAGGCTGACTCTCCGACGGTGATGCGTGCACCGGGTGCACGTGCTCCAGCAAGACCACGACGGTGGGAGAGTGCGGACCGCCCTTGTCCGCTCGGCTCGAGCGCATCGACGAGAAGGACGTGACCGTCGCCGCCGGCGGACCGTCGCGTGTCCAAAGCACG
>JAYTOQ010000438.1:0-23873 GCA_043747665.1 Polyangiaceae bacterium
GGCGGAAAGCCCATGAGCATCGACACGTCGTTCCCGAAGGGCAAGGCGCTCGGCGACTGGCTCGGGACCGTGACGCCCGGGTCGAACAACAAGGTCGACCCGGACGTGGTCTTCGCGAACATCATCTCGACGGACCCGACGAAGACGCAGCTCTGGGCGACCTCCGGCGATCCGCAGGCGGGTCCGCGCGTCTTCTCGGTCAACATCCCGGTCGGAGTGCCGGCCGATCAGCAGTGCGGCAAGGGCGTGCACATCGATGCGCACGTGAACAACCCGCAAGGCGGCGGCGGCGACGTCATCGATGCGACGTACCCGAAGGGCTGCTCGAGCAACTTGAAGGAAGGCGAGAAGCTCCTCGCCTTCTTCTTCTTCGACCTCGCGTCGTGCATCCAGAACGAGGGCGAGCCGCCGAAGGCGCCGCCGGTCAAGTAGGCGCTACTGGATCACGCAGGTCTCGTTGCGCGGGTTCTGATCGATGTGGAGATGCGTGCCGCTCTCCTTGTAAGCAAACTTGAAGCCGGCATCGCAGGCACGCTGCTCGTCCTTCGTCGTGTAGAAGTCGAGCGGGAGATCGAACGCGTCACCGAACATGTGACGTGAGTTGTTGGCACACGTGCCGCTGCATCCCAGCGGGTCTCCACACAACGAGCGGCACACTTCCTCTTGATGCTTCGGGCTGCGGAAGCCGCTGTTCACGGCCACCGGCACGTTCACGGCGTCCCGGAACCTGTCGAGCGATGCGACGGCGGCGGGCAACATCAAGACGAGGTTCCCGTAGCCCTGGCTCACCTCGGTGCCGACGAGCTCCTCGAGCGTGAAGTGCGCGCCGACGAGGACGGTGATGGGGTGAACCTCGTGGGTGACCGCGTCGACGAGGTTCGACACGTCGAGAAAGCAGACGGGAGCCTTCTCTCCGGTGGCGAGGTGGTCCTTGTAGCTGGCGGTCTTCGCGGCGTCGGGAAATGTCTGGAGGATCACGCCGCTCGGAAACGCGAGCGCGGCACACGGGTTCGGCGCAGCGTCGGCCGGCGCGGCCTCCGCCGAGCCCGCGTCGACGCCGTCGAACGGGGCGCTCGCGTCGGGTGCCTGCTCGGGGCCTGCCTCCGCGGAGCCGCACGCGGGAAGAACGACCGACGACGCGAGCGCCGTCGCGACCGCCACCGCGAGCAGCAAGGATCCTGCGCGGAGGCGAGGTGGAGGCGCGAGGGCGAACATGCGCAAGGCGAGATCGAGTGTACGGCCAACCGACACCCCGAGGGTGATCCGTGAATCGCGGGGTGCCGCGACGACATAGACGCCGTCACCGCCAAGGAGGAAGGACAAGGACAAGAGGAAGAACAAGCTGCCGGGCGCGCCGTCTGCCTCGAAGAGGAAATGGCGCTACGCGGAGTGATACGATGCGTCCATGGGAACCACTTCGCGTTGGGCGCTCGTTCTCGCGGTCGTGGTCGCCGCGAGCCAGGCGATGTGCGGCTCGAGCGACGTCGCCAGCAGGTTCGACCCCGGCGACGACGCCAGCCTCGACGGCGGCGACGGCCTCGGCGAAGGCGGCTTCGGCCCCGGCGGCAACAACGACGGCGGGCCGCTGCAAGGCGCGTTCGACGTACAACCGAGCGCGCTCTCGACCATCACCGTCGCGACCGGTCAGACGACGCCCACGGTGCCCTTCACCGCAACGCTCAACGGGCAGCCGGTCGCCGTTGGATGGAGTGTCGATCGCGGCGACATCGGCGGCATTCCCACCGGGCCATCACCGACCGCGGCGTTTGCGCCGAAGGGCACGACGGGCGGCCTCGTGTCGGTCGTCGCGGGGCTGAACGGCAAGACGGTCACGCGTCAGGTCCTCGTCAAGCTCACCGGCACGCAGAACGGGGCGAACGCCGCCAACCCCGCCGAGGCCGGACAGATCCCCGCGAACGTCGCCGCGCTGAAGACCGGCGGAGGCGTCGGAGGCGTCGGCGGCGAAGGGCTCGGCGGTCCCGTCACCGATGCGGCGACCATCGCGGCGCTCGCTGCGGCGCCGGCCAACACCGGCATCGCGCAGAAGCTCGCGCTGCTCTATCCCTACGACAAGACGATGTGGCCGCGCGGCATGCTCGCGCCCCTCCTCATGTGGAGCTGGACGCTCGCCGACGCCGACGCGATCAAGATCGAGCTCAAGACCACCAGCGGGTCGTTCACGTGGAGCGGCACGTTCGGTCGCCCGCCGATCCTCACGGCGACGGGCGGCGCGTTCATCCGCCACCCGATTCCGCAGGACGTCTGGACGTCGGCGACCAACAGCGCCGGCGGCCCCACCAGCGACGGCAAGCCCGACAAGCTGACGATGACGCTCACCGTCGCAAAGGCCGGCGCCGCCTACGGCCCGATCACGCAGACGTGGCCCGTCGCGCCCGCGCGTCTCAGCGGATCGGTCTACTACAACTCGTACGGCACGCAGCTCGTGAAGAACTGGGTGGTGCTCGACAGCGCCGGGCACTCCATCGGCGCCGCAATCCTCGGCGTGCGCTCGGGCGATCTCGGTCCGAAGCTCGTGGTCGGCAAGAACAGCCCGGTCAACGCGCAGGGCAATCCCAGCGACGACACCGGCTGTCGTGTCTGTCACGTCGTCGCGTCGCGCGGGCGCTGGCTGCTCACGCAGTCCGAGCAAGGAACGCCAGGCGACGGTCGATCGTTCCTCTACGATCTCACGGCGCCCGACGTGCAAGCGTCGGTGAAGCAGGTCCCGCAAGAGGGCGTATTCACGTGGGCGGCGATGACCGGCGACGCCAGCTACGCGCTCACCAACACCGTCGATCCGTCCTCGAGCAATCCGGGCATCACGAACAGCAGCGCCGGCTCGGCGACGAGCTCGTTCTGGAAATTCGGCGCGGCTCCCACCGCGGCCACCACGAGCGGTCTCCCGGCCGGAGTCTCCGCGGGTTTTCCGGCTTACTCGCCCGACGACAAGATGATGACGTACGTCGACGTCGCGGGCTCGACGCAGGACGTCAAGGGCCCGCTCATGATCGCCGGCTACAACCCGACGACGCAGGCCTTCACTGCTCCGCAAAGCGTGCACACGCCCGCCGCCGGCCAGCGCGTTGGCTTCCCGGTATTTTTGCCCGACAACAGCGGCGTGGTCTTCGAGACCGAGGTCCGCAGCAGCCTGAGCGACAGCGTGATGGTCACGCGCAACGGTGCGCGCAGCGAGCTGTGGTGGGTGAAGACGGCCGGCGGCGCAGCCACGCGTCTCGACACGCTGAACGGCAAGAGCGGAGCGGCGCCGTACATCCCGGTTGGCGCCAACAATCACGGAATCCCCGGCGCGACCGATCCGCGCAGCTCGTACAGCGAGGTCGGCTTCGACGACACGACCCTCGCCTACGAGCCCACCGTGCTGCCCATCGTCTCGGGCGGCTACGCCTGGGTGGTCTTCACGAGCCGTCGCCTTTACGGCAACCAGCTCACGAGCGTGCCCTGGCAGAGCTGGCCGCCCGACTACGACACCACGGACCTCGCAAAGGCGACGACGAAGAAGCTCTGGGTGGCGGCCATCGATCTCAACGCCCCGGCCGGCTCCGACCCCAGCCATCCCGGGTTCTATCTGCCCGCGCAGGAGATCCTCGCCGGCAACTCGCGTGGCTTCTGGGTGCTCGACCCGTGCAAGGCCGACGGCCAGACCTGCGAGTCCGGCGATCAGTGCTGCAACGGCTACTGCGGAGGCAACGGCGCGGGCGGCGCGCTCGTCTGCTCGAACGTCCCGCCGAACAACAACTGCGCCGGCGCGCAGGATAAATGCGTGACCGCCAACGACTGCTGCGACAAGTCGAACCAGTGCATCAACGGCTTCTGTGCCGTCGGCGTGCACTGATCGACGACCAAGCTCGGCCGCGGAGATCGTCGAGCGCCAGGGACCATGACGGACAGTTAATCTGTTCCGGGCGAATTCTTATTTGTGATGCCCGTCGTACCGGTGGACCCTCGATCGCGAGGAGATTACTCCATTGACGCGTCCGCCGTGGTCCCTCCTTCTGTGCGCCGTCGTCCTGGCGACGGTCGTTCCGTTCGCGCTCGATGCGCGAAGCGCGCCGCCCGCGACATCGCATGCGGCGCGGACGCTCGACGACTACCGGCACTTCCGCATTGCATCGATCGATCTCCTGGGACGGATGCCCGCGCGCGAGGAGATCGCCGCCTTCGAGCGTCCGGACTTCGACCTCGACAAGTGGTTCGACGGTCACCTTCGCGGGCCGGCCTACGTGGAGCGCCTCACGCGCATCTACATGGACCTCCTGCGCCTCGAGCCCAACTTGAACTTCTCTCCGGCGCCGGCCCAGCTCTTCCGGCACGAGGTGCTGGTGGCCGACGGCACGAAGGCCTTCGTCTACTACCGCCAGAACCAGCGACGCGATTCGGCGGCCATCGATGGTGAGCTCTGCTTCGCCCCCGACGAGATCGGGATCGTCGTTCGTCCCAACGCCGCCGACATCGGAGCCGCGCCCAAGCCCGTGTCGAAGGCACTCTTCGAGGAACGCACCGTGCTCGTGCACCCGTGGTGGCTATATCGCGACTACAAGGCCGAGCATCCGACGCAGCGCTACCTGGCGGGCTGGAACAATCCGGATCCCCAGTACAAGCCCGTCGAGTCGCTGCTCAACGACGCCGACGGCAAGCCCACCATCACGATTCGTGTGTGTCGCGAGGAGGCGGCCACGTTCGATATCGGTCACCTCTATGCCTCTGGACGCGTCAAGCCTCCCGCGCTGGACGAGAAGCTCCCGGGCGGTCGCCCGAAGCCGGCGCCGCTCGACAAGCCTCTCGCCGCGCAGCACAAGGGCGAGCGCGTCGCGTGCGACACGCGCGCTGGCCTCGAGAACGCGGTCGACTGCGGGTGCGGCCCGGGGCTCGAGCGATGCATTCCGAACGACGCCAACGGCGGCGGAAACGCGTTCTACTTCCCGAACAAGATGCCGCTCGGCCCTGGATTTCCGCTCGATCTCGCCAAGCAGCGCGCCGAGCGGTGGTACCCGTACTGGTGGTCGCGGGAAGCTGTGCACTTCCTCGACGACCTCTTCGACAGCGATCGCGACTTCCGGCAGATCCTCGTCGGGCGTCAGTCGTTCGTGAACGGTCCGCTCGCGCAGTTCTATCGCACCATCCAGCGCACCAACTGCTGCGGGCCGGAGACGAGCTTCGGCATGAACGAGGAGCTCGCGCCGCTCTTCGAGCCGACGAAGGCTCCGCTCGACCTCATGCCTCACGACGTGAACACGTGGCGGCTCGTTCCCGATCGCGGCCCGCACGCCGCCGGGCTCATCACGACGCCGATGTTCCTGCAGAAATACGCAACGGCGCGCGCGCGTGGCGCCGTTCTCTACAACGCGTTCCTGTGCAAGTCGTTCGTCGCCGAGAACGCGCAGCTCACGCCTTCGACCGAAGCGAATCTGATGAAGCGACCAGGCTGTCAGACCTGCCACGCGACGCTCGAGCCGCTCGCCGCGTACTTCGCGCGCGTCGAGCCTTCGAGCTCGGTGTTCCTGCCCGCCGCCAACTTCCCGGCCGTCAACGCCACCTGCAAGAAGGACAAGAACGGGAAGCTCAACGGAAACTGCAACGCGCTCTACGACGTCGCGTTCGCCGACGACCACGGAGCGACGTTGCGCAGCGCGTACGGCTCGATCGCGAACGCCGATGCCGAGCCCGCCGGCGCCGGGCTCGCGATCACGAGGATGCCCGAATTCTCGGCCTGTGCGGTGCAGCGCGTGGCCTCGTCGTTCCTCGGTCGTCCCACGTCGCCGGACGACGCGGACCTCCTCGCCTCGCTCGAGAAGGACTTCGTGGCGTCGGGCTATCGCATGCGCTCGCTGGTGCGCGGCATCGTGCGCTCGCGCGAGTACCGCGACGCGAACAACATGACGTCGGCAAGCGCGCCGGCTGCGTCGGGTGCACCGTGAGGCGGTCGCTGGCCATCGTCGCGTTGTCGATGCTCGCTGGCTGCGGGCGGCCGCTCGAGCGCGTGCCCGGCACTCCCGCCGGCCAGCTCGTCACACGCGCAACGATGCTCGAAGACACGGCACCGAAGGCCGAGCTCCGGATGGTTCCGCCGGAGGTCTACATGCGAACCTACGTGCGGCTCTTCGGCGCGCTTCTTCCCAGCGAGACGCAGCAGAAGGCGCGCGGCGGCGACGGCAACAACCTCTTCGACACGTGGGACGACTACGTCTCGGCGCTCGGCCTTCCCGACTACCGCCTGGACATACCGCGGCAGACACAGACCAACGCGCTGATGATCGCGTCGTTCGAGCGCCTCGGGATCGCGCTGTGCGATCGCGCGGTCGAGCACGATCTCCCGGGCCCTGGGAAGACCGCGCCGGCCCTCGGGGAGCGCGCCATCTTCGCCTTCGAGCGGGCAGCAGGGACGATGACCGACGCGCAGTTCGGCGAGCGGTTCGACGTGCTGCACCGCACGTTCCTCGGCTATCCCGCATCGCTCGCACCGCCCGAGCGCACGCCGCGCTACTTCGCGCTCTACCGCGACATCGCCGCCAACCACTCGAAGGCGATCCCGAGGTCGCGCTTCGCGCCGGACCAGGCCGCCTGGGCCGCGGTCTGTTACGGGCTCGTTCGTCATCCCGAGTTCCATCTTTACTGAGAGGACGCATGAACGGTCGTCGTCGATTCTTGAAGGTCCTCTCCGGAAGCGCGGTCGCTGCGTTCACCGGCCTACTGCCGCTCCGGTCGATGGCCGACGTTGCGAAGGCGAACGAGGACGAGTTCTTCGTCTTCATCCACGCGTCAGGCGGATGGGACGTCACTTTGTGGGCCGACCCTCGCAACGAGCTGCGCGGCATCATCCATCCCGCCTCCACCGAGAACACCGACAAGGCGCCCCTCCGGCTTTGGGTCGACGCTCCGCTCGACGCGACGAGCAAGACGTTCGAGCTCGTGAGGCCCAAGGGCTCGAATCTGGTCTTCGGGCCCGGCATTGGCGCGCTCGCGGAGATGCCCGACCGCATCACCATCATCAACGGTCTCGCGATGAACACCGTCGCTCATCCGGACGGCGCGACGTTCTCGGCCACGGGGCGCCATCCGCAGGGTGGGCGCGTCGCGGCGTCGAGCATCGACACCATGCTCTCGAACGAGCTCGGCAAGGACCAGCTGCTGCCGACGGTGTCGCTGCGGTTTCCGTCGGCCTTCGTCGGCGACACGCTCGACCGGCGCGCCGTGCCGCTCGCCGTCGACGACGTCGGATCCGTCGGCCGCTCGCTGTTCCGCGCGCAGCTCTTCGACGACACCAGCGAGCGCGACAAGGTGACCGCGTTGCTCTCGGCGGAGGCGGCTGACCTAGCCAAGCGGGCGACGTATCCCGGCGCTCTCGAAGGCCTCGATCTTCAGTACCGGAGCTTGCGCCGCATGCTCGGCACGAACCTCCAGGAGGTCTTCTCGAGCAACAGCCTCCGTCAGCTCCATCCGGAGCTCAACTACAAAGCGCGATTCGGGGGCGGACCCGCGGTGAATGCGGCGTTCGCGATCGAGGCGATGAAGCGCAACATCGTGCGCTGCGTGAGCTTCACGTTCGGCAGCTTCGATACGCATGGCAACAACTTCAAAGGTCACGCGCAGAACCAGCAAGAGATGTTCGACATGATCGCGGTGCTCGTGAGAACGCTCGATGCGACACCGCATCCGACGAAGACCGGCAAGAAGCTCTCCGATCACACGCACATCATGGTGCTCAGCGAGTTCTGCCGCACGCCGCAGATCAACCTGGCGATGGGTCGCGACCACTACCCGAACAACTCCGCGCTGGTCGTCTCGCCGCGCTTCAAGACGAACATCGCATTTGGCAAGACCGACCCCGATCAGCTGCTGCCCATGCCCGCGAAGACTTTCACCGATGGGCCGCGCGCCATCGCTCCGCCCGATCTCCTCGCGACGATGCTCGGTGCGTTCGACATCGACCCCCGAAATACATGCGCGACGGCGAGGTCGTGAGGGAACTGCTCAAGGCATGAGACCCGCCGCGCTCGTCTCCGTCGCCACGCTCGCATGCTCCGTGACCATCGCGGCGACGGGGTGTGGGCCCGCTCCTCGTTCGCGATCCGCGGGGTCGATCGCCACGCTCGCCGTACGGCCCGTCGCGTGGAACGCCGCCAGCGCGCCGATCGGCAAGGTCACCGCGATCGCCGACAACGGCGACGTCGTCTGCGTCTTCGCCGACGATGGCGCGAGCATCTTCGCGGCGGGCGCCGTCGTCGCGCGCGACGGGAGCGCCAAGGGCTGGACGGCAGGCGACTCAATCTTCGCGACCGACGGCGCGACGCGCTGGCTGATCGGCATCGACGGCAGCGGCCACGTCCAGCGCTTGCGCGCCATGAGCACGTTCGAGGACGTGACCGCTCGCTACCAGCTCACGTCGAAGCGCGTTCGCAGCGCCACGGTGGTGGGACCCGGTCGCGTGGCATTCCTCCTCGGCGACGAGATCGCGCTGTCGGATGCGAGCCACATCTCGATCCTTTCCGGCTCCACTTACCGCATGCTCGCGGGCGGCGGAGGCTTTGGCGCGGGCGTCACGAAGGACGGCATCGATCTCGTCAACGCCACGAACGGCCTCGTGACCCGCTTCGCGCTGCCGGGGGCTACCTGGGCCGCACTCGACCCTAGAGGGCGCCTCTACGCAGCCACACGCCGTGCGGTCTACGCTGCGGATGCGAGCGGGACGCTGGCGCTCGTCTTCGACGCCGGCAACGACGGCATCCACGGGCTCGTGGCCTCCGGCGATCGCGTGTGGTTCGCCGATCGCGGTGAGCTGGGCGTAGTCGACGGCGATCACATCGCGATGACGTCGGGCACGAACGTGATGAATGACGCAAAGCTGCAGCCGTCGCCGAGCGGTGACGTCTGGGTCATGGGTGCCGGCAGGCTCGAACGCTTCGCGATCGCCGCCGAGGCGCCCCAGACGACGACGCATCCCGCCCGGCCTTCAGCATGGAGCACGACCATGGCGCCGGTCTTCGCCCGGTCGTGCGCCGCGTGCCATCAGCCGAACGGCGTATCCGGCACCGATCTCTCGACCGAAGCCGCCTGGGAGGGCAAGCGACCGCTCATCCGCGAGCGCGTCGTGCTCGGCCGAACGATGCCGCCACAAGGGCACCCGCTGTCGGATTCCGACCGCACAGCGATCCTGCATTGGGTCGACAGCGTCCCGGCGCTACCCTAGGCAGAAGAAGGTCCGCACATGGTTCATTCACGCGTTGGTCTCACGCTGGTGCTCGTGCTCGCGACGTCGTGCGCTCCGACCTCGGTGCCCGACACGCTGGCGGACGGCGCTGCGCCCAGCCCAGCGCCGACCCTCGGAGGGAGCCCTCCCCTCGACCCCCTCGCGAGCGATGCCGCTCTCGGCGTGCGCGCAGGCCAGGTCTTCGGCGGCTGTCAGGGCGGGCCAGAGTCTGCGTGTCATGCGCTGGGAGAGAGCGGCACGTACCTCAAGCTCGGGATGGACGGCGACCTCGTCGGGGTCCCATCGACCGAGCGCCCATCGCTGAGCCGTGTTGCTCCCGGAGACCCGCTGCGCAGCTACCTCTACTTGAAGGTGCTCGGCGACGGTGGCATCGACGGCGGGCGCATGCCTCTGGACGGTCCGTTCGATCCGCGGCTTGCGCCGTTCATTGCGAGCTGGATCGAGGCGGGCGCGCCGGCCCCCTGAAGAGCTTCACGCTACTTCTTCGCCTTCTTCTAGGGGGCACGCGGGCGGTCGACGCGGTCGCGGCGGCCCTCGTTCGCCCCACCGGGGCGGTGGTGGTCCGGGGCGAGATCGCGACTACCGATGTCGCATACGTACCTTTGCGAGCCTCTCGATCACTTACGCCACGCCGCGCTAGCGCTAGCGCCGGCGCGGCGGAAAGCTCATCAAGAGACCGAGTGCGAATGTTGATCCTGCGCTCGGGTGCCGCTGCCCAGCTATTTCCCCAGCACAAGGTGCGCGGGCGTTTTCGCCGGAGCGCCGTATGCTTTCTGCATGCCCCTCGATCCGACGAAGCCGGTCCACGCGCTGGAGAAGGTGATCATCGCGCCGGACCCGCCGGCGGATGGAGCGGCTCCTCCGAGCACGCCATACCGAACCACCGATGCGTTCGAGGCGATCGTCGCCCTCGAAGCGTCGAGGCGCGAAAATGCGCGCCTTCGCTCCGCGCAGCGCCAGTCGCGTAACGGCATCGTCGTCGCGCTTGCGGCTTCGTGCATGTCGCTCGCCGTCTTCAGCACGGCGCTCGTCTTGCGTCATGTGCCTGCCGATTACGACATGCCGCTGGCCATGCCGTGCCCGTTCGCGCTCCCGGAGATCGCGCCCGTCGTGAACACCGATACGCTGCCGCCGTACGACGATCCGACCGTCTCCGAGCTCGAAGCGAAGACGCCGCTCGACGACCTCGGCGGTGAAGCGGCGCTCAAGCCGCTCGCGAAGGAGATCACCGCGGCGCTTCTCGCCGATCCCGTCCTCCGCAAGAACCCGCGCATCGCCGCGGTCGGTGGCGCGCGCCTCGAGACGGCGGTGCGTCAGTCGCTCATCACGCTCCTCGACGCGACCGCGGAGCCCGACGCGCTCGACACGTCCGAGCTGATGTGGGAAATCCGGCCCAACCACGCGGAGTGGGCGGCGGCGAGCGCGGTCCTCGAAAAGGCTCTCGAGAAGCACGAAGTCAGCGAAGGTAATCGCTCGGCCCTCGCATCGACGGTCGGAGCAAACGAGTCGAGCGCCGTCGACGACACCACCACGCGCGCGACCGGCCTCCTCCGACGTGCTTCGGTCGGGCTCTCCTGCCCCGAGGAGTCGATCACCTCGCGGCCGCTCGAGACCAGCGACGCGCGCATGGTGAGCGGCTGCGGGAAGCGCGCCATCTACACCTACGTCTCGGATGCGAGCACCGGCGTCTCCGCGTGGCATCGCGAACCGAACCCCTGAGGTAGAGTCTCGCGCGATGAGCCACTATCGCGCGCTGGCGCAGCGCTTCGACCGTCACTACTTGCTCAAGAGCTCCGCCGACGTCCTCGAGTGGGACGCGCAGGCGATGATGCCCGCCGGCGGCGGCGATCTCCGCGCCGCCCAGCTCGGTACCCTGCGCGTCCTCGCTCATGACGCGATCGCCGCGCCCGACATGGCCGATCTCCTCGCCGCTGCGCTCGCCTCTGCCCCCGAGGATCCATGGGAGCGCGCCAACCTGGACGCGATGCGACGCACCTGGGTGCACGCCGCCGCCGTCCCGGCCGATCTCGTCGAGGCTCGTACCCGCGCGACCTCGCTGTGCGAGCTCTCGTGGCGCGAAGCACGGCGCAACGACGACTTCGCGAGCCTCGCGCCGCAGCTCCGCGAGGTGGTGAGCCTCACGCGGCAGATCGGCGAGGCCAAGGCCGCGGCCATGGGCATATCCGTGTATGATGCACTTGCCGACGAGTACGAGCAGGGCGCGCGCGAGGCGATCCTCGAACCGCTCTTCACGCGCCTCGAGCGCGAGCTGCCGCCGCTCGTCGACGCCATCGTGGCGGCGCAGGCGCGTGCTCCCCGCGCGCCCGAGCTCGTCGGCCCCTTTCCGGTCGCTCGTCAGGCCGCGCTGGGGCGCCTTTTGGCCGAGCGCATGGGCTTCGACTTCACGCGCGGACGTCTCGACGTGAGCGCGCACCCCTTCTGCGGAGGCGCCGCCGAGGACGTGCGCATGACCACCCGCTACGACGAGAGCGATTTTCTCTCGAGCGTCCTCGGCGTGATCCACGAGACCGGACACGCGCTTTACGAGATGGGCCTGCCCCGGGCCTGGGTCCGGCAGCCCGTCGGGCAGGCCGCGGGCATGGGCATCCACGAGAGCCAGTCGCTCCTCATGGAGATGCAGGCCGCGCGCTCGCCGGAGCTCCTGGGATGGCTCGCGGGCGTGGCTGCGCAGGAGCTCGGCGTGAGCCGCGGCATGCTGACCGCGGAAGCCCTCGTCCAGCGCGCGATGCGTGTCGAGCGCAGCCTCATTCGCGTCGACGCGGACGAGGCCACGTATCCGCTGCATGTCGCCGTGCGCTTCACGCTGGAGCGCGCGCTGCTCTCCGGCGATCTCGCGATCGCCGAGCTACCTGGCGCATTCCGCGATCGCATGGAGCAGGTGGTGGGCATCCGCCCCGAGACCGACCGCGACGGCTGCCTCCAGGACGTGCACTGGCCGTCGGGCGCGTTCGGGTACTTCCCGAGCTACACCATCGGTGCCATCGCAGCCGCGCAGCTCTTCGCCGCGGCGGTGGAGGCGACGCCGTCGATCCCGAGCGAGCTCGCGCGCGGCGATTTCTCGAGCCTCCTCGCGTTCGCGCGCGAGCACGTTCACGGGAACGGCTCGCGCTATGACACCAGCACCGTCCTACAGCGCGCGACGGGGCGCGGCCTCGATGTCGAGAGCCTCTTGGCTCACCTCCGCGCGCGCTACCTCGGCGCCGGGTAGAGCGCGAACATGCGCTCGATCACGCGCTCGCCATCCATCGCCGCCGACATGATGCCGCCCGCGTAGCCCGCGCCCTCGCCGCACGGGAAGAGGCCGCGCACGCCAGGGTGCTCGAGCGTCTCCGGATCACGCGGGATGCGCACCGGCGACGACGTGCGTGACTCGACCGCGACCACCACCGCGTCGTTCGTCCAGTAGCCGCGCATGCGTTTGCCGAACAGCCGAAGTCCCTGCTGGAGCCGCGTCGCGATCTCGGGCGGCAGCACCTGATCGACGCGCGCCGATGCGAGCCCGGGCGGATAGCTGCAGTCGGGGAGATCGGCCGACAACTTCCCGTCGCAGAAGTCGATGAGGCGCTGGCCGGGCGCCACCTGCCCGCCGCCGCCCGCCTCGAAGGCCGCGCGCTCCACGGCGCGTTGATACGCGACGCCGGACAGCGGACCGCCGTCGCCTTGCGGTCCGCGCACCTCGACGACGACGCCGGAGTTGGCGAATGGGTTGTTGCGCTTGCTGGGGCTCCATCCGTTGGTGACGATCTCGCCGGGCGCGGTCGCACACGGCGCGACGATGCCGCCCGGGCACATGCAGAACGTGTAGACGCCGAGCCCGTCGACCTGGGCGACCTCGGAGTAGCTCGCGGGAGGCAAGTAGGCGCCGCGCTCCTTCGTGCGATAGCGCATCTCGTCCACGATGGTCTGCGCATGCTCGACGCGGACGCCGAGCGCGAAATCCTTGCGCTCGATGGCGATCCCCTGCGCGGCCAGGAGCTCGAAGACGTCACGCGCCGAGTGTCCCGTCGCGAGGACCACGCGCGTGGCGTCGATGGTGGTGCCGTCGCGCAAGGTGACGCCGCGGACCTCATCGCCCTTGACCTCGAGTCCGGTCACGCGCGCGCCGAAGCGCACCTCGCCGCCTGCGCGCAAGATGCCCTCGCGAACGGCGGCGATGATCTCGGGGAGCTTGTTGGTGCCGATGTGCGGATGCGCATCGACCAGGATCTCCGGGCTCGCGCCGTACGCCACGAAGGTGGCGAGGATGCGCGCGATGTCCTCGCGCTTGCCGCTCCGCGTGTAGAGCTTGCCGTCGCTGTACGTGCCCGCGCCTCCTTCGCCGAAGCAGTAGTTGCTGTCGGGGTCGACCTCGCCACGCTGCGTGATGGCCGCGAGATCGAGGCGCCTCGCGCGCACGTCCTTGCCTCGCTCGAGCACGATGGGACGGAGCCCGAGCTCGATGGCGCGGAGCGCCGCGAAGAGCCCCCCCGGTCCGGCGCCGACGATCACCACGACCGGCTTCTGGCGCACGTCCGGGAGCTCCGGCGGCGTGGTGCGCGGCGGCGCGAAGGGCACATCGGTCGACACCTCCACGCGGAGCTGCACGCGAGGCCCCCGACCTCGCGCGTCGATGGATCGGCGCACCACGCGTACATCGCGCACGTCAGCGAGCGCGATTTTCGCCGCGCGCGCTGCCGCCACGCGCACCTCGTTCTCCGAGGTCGATTTGCGCGGCGACAACACGACATCGACGGAGCTGATCGCCGACTTGCGAGGCATGCGGCCTTCTACTACGACAATCGGACCGTGGAGACCAATCGGCAGCCCTGTTGCCTCGATCCGCGCCGCCGGGTGCCATGCGGCACGCGCTGGACCGAGCTGCGCAAGTGGGCGTGCACGACCACCGGCAAGGGCGTCCGCGTGGTGACGCTGCAGGGCGACGAGCAAGGCAAGCCGCCGTTTTACGCGCAGCCGGTCGGCTACGACGGTCGCGCGTTCCAGCTGGGCTTCGACCACGGCTGCGATACCGAGAAGCTCCTTCACGATGTCTGTCACTGGCTGGTCGCGCCGAAGGAGCGCCGCGGACGGATGAACTTCGGCCTCGGACCGGGACCGACCAACGTGACCGATGCCCAGAGCGACAACGAGGAGGTCACCGTAATGCTCCTCGAAGGGCTGCTCGCGCCCCTCTTTGCGCTGGCGCCCGACAAGATCGCCAAGCCCGATTACAACGTCGCCGACCGCCGCAACGTCGACTGGGACACGTGCGCCGAGCGCGCGCGCGCGGTCTTCGATTCGGTGCGCCCCGCGATCGAAGCGCTTTAGCTTCTTCGCACCCCATGGCGGCGGTCGGCACGCGCCATCGCGCCGCGTACGAAGTCGTGTTCTGGGAGCCGTCGATCCGTCCCTGAGCAGCAAGCTGCGCTGGCGCACCGCTCGCGTTCGGCCTAGACAGACGCCATGGACTCCGAGCGCACCCCGACCGCCCTTGCCGCGGCGCGCGATCTTCTGGAGCGCTTCATGGAGCGCGGCGATCGCCACATGTTCAACCTCACGGACGGCCGCGCCTTCGACGGCTGGGTCGTCGAGGTGGGCGAGGCCGCGGTGCTGGTCATGGATTCGGGTCCCCTCGCCTCCGAGGACACCGTCGAGATCGCGCTCGATGCCATCGACCTCGGCACGCTGCGCTACGTCGAGGGCGACGTGGTCGTGCCGTTCGCGGTCACGTGAGCCGCACATGAGCCGCACATGAGCCGCTCGGGACGGAAGCCGGTCGGGGTCGCGCCGAAGCTGCTCTTCGAGCAGGTGAAGAGCACCGCGCCCTGGGCGCTCACGCTCGAGCCGCCGCTCGCTTCGGTGCAGATCCTGAAGAAGGCGCCCGAGCTCGAGCAGCGCTGGAAGAAGGGCGAGGACGCCGAGGGCTACTTCGTCTTCCTCCTCGCCGCGCACTTCACCACCGTCGCGACGTTCGTGCCCACCGACGTCGATCAACGCATTCGCCAGCACGCGTGGGCGGAGCTCTCCGGAGCTCGCCTCGCGTCCGCCGTCGATCGCGCCGAAGAGGTCGCGCGGTGGGACATGCGTCCGGTCTCCGAGCGCCATGTCGTTCTCGATGAAGAGGTGCTCGCCGGGCACCAGGGCGAGTGGCTCAGCGTCATGGCCGGCGCGCTCGGCCGCGCGCTGGCGCTGAAGGACACCGCCGTCGTGGAGCGCACCACCGCCTGGATCGAGGCCGAGCTCACGCGCGAGGCGAAGCTCGTCAAGAAGGCGCGGAAGAAGAGCGACGATCGGACGCTTCTCTCCCTGGTCACGACCGTCGCGCATAACCTCGGCGACCTCTCGCGCGTGGTCGACACCTGGCGCCCCGAGCACATCGCCTCGGAGCAGGGGCTCCGTTACCAGCGGCTAGGTCACGAAGGCGGCGCGCGGCGCGATTTCGACGGTTCGTTCGTCTTCGCCGGCGAGCTCAACAAGCTCCTCATGGCGAAGGAGAACCATCGCTTTCTCCCGCTGCGCGTGCCGCGCGCGCTTCGTCGCGAGCGCGCCTTCTTGCTGCCGTTCGGCCCGTATTTCTACGACTGGGGCCGCCTCATCGGCAGCACGAAGCAGCTCGAGGACGCCGAGCGCGCCGAGATCCTGCTCGCCCTCATGCGCGTGCACGAGCGACGCACCGACGAGCTCGGGTGCCTCCGCGCCATCGCCGGCATCGACAGCGTCTTCGACGGCGGCGTCTCCAAGCTCGCGCGGCTCTTGCCCGCCGATCAGACCACCGCCATGCAGCGCGCCGGTGTCCGCCTCGCCCTGCGCGTCGCAGAGAAGGACTTCCTGAAGCAGTTCCATGCCGCCGTGGAGCGCTGAGCCGTGAGCCGCAAGAGCGGTGGGAAGAAGCGCAAGGACGCGCAGAAGTACATCGCGCAGAACCGCGCCGCGACCTTCCACTACGTGATCTCGGAGCGCTACGAGGCCGGCATCGTGCTCCGCGGCAGCGAGGTGAAGTCGCTCCGCGACGGCCATGCCCACCTCACCGAGGCGTACGCCACCGTCGATCACGGTGAGGTGTGGCTGAAGCAGATGCATATTGCACCTTTCTCGAAGGCCCGCGCCTTTCCCCACGTGGAGAAGGGCGCCCGCAAGCTGCTGTTGCACGCGAAGGAGATCCGCCACCTCGAGCGCGCGGTGCTGCGCGAGGGCTACACGCTGATCCCGCTCGACCTCTACTTCAAGGACGGCGGACGCGTGAAGGTCACCTTGGGCCTCGGCCGAGGACGCAAGGCGCACGACAAGCGCGCCGTGATTGCCGCGCGGACCGAGCAAAGCGAGGCCATCGAGGCGATGAGAGCGCGCCGCGACGCCGCCGGGCGCGAGTCCTGACCATCGCCGCCCGGCGAGCTCGAGGCGTCGTCCACGTTCTTCACCGACCCGACCTACCCCGGGACGAACCTCGTCCTCGTGCGCACCAAGACGAACGGCGCGTTCGCCGACGTCATGCTCCTTCGGGCTGACGGTATGGGGCTGCTACGCCTACCCGGGCGGCGCCAACGTGAAGCCCATCGACAGCGTCATCGTCGCGCCGGAGCGTGCGCTGACCGGTCGCATGCGCTATAAGGGCGGCCATGATTGGCCTTTCGCGTCTCGAAAAGTCGTATGGCGGACGCACGCTGTTCGAGAATGTCTCCGTCCAGCTCAACGCGGGGTCGCGCTACGGGCTCGTCGGCGCGAACGGCTCAGGTAAGTCCACGCTCCTCAAGATCATCGCCAGGGACGAGGCGCCGACGGGCGGGTCCATCTCCATCCCCAAGGAGGCGCGGCTCGGCGTCCTTCGCCAGGATCGCTTCCTCGACGACAGCGCGCCCATCCTCGATCTCGCGATGAAGGGCGACACCGTGGTGTGGGACGCGCTCTGCGAGCAGAGTCGGATCATCGATCACGGCGCCGATGCGAGCGGCCTTGCCGATCTCGAGGACGTGCTCCGCGCCCACGACGGCTACACGCTCGAGGCGCGCGCCTCTGCGGTGCTGGAAGGCCTTGGCATCCCATACGCCATCCAGAAGCAGCCGCTCTCGACGCTGTCCGGCGGCTTCAAGCTCCGCGTGCTCCTCGCGCAGGTCCTCGTCGCCGGCCCCGACGTGCTGCTCCTCGACGAGCCCACCAACCACCTCGACATCCTCTCCATCCGCTGGCTAGAGACGTTCCTCGTCGACTACGAGGGCTGCGCAGTCGTCATCTCCCACGATCAGCGCTTTCTCGAGGCCATCGCCACGCACGTCCTCGACGTCGACTACGGCGCGGTCACGCTCTATACCGGCAGCTACGCCGCGTTCGCGGTGGAGAAGCGCGCCACGCGCGAGCGCAAGGAAGCCGAGATCGCGCGCGCCCAGAAGATCATCGCGGAGAAGCGCGCGTTCGTCGATCGCTTCGGCGCGAAGGCCTCGAAGGCCAAGCAGGCGCAGAGCCGTCTCAAGCAGATCGAGAAGATCGAGGTCGAGGAGCTCGTCGAGAGCAGCCGCGGCGCGCCGCTCTTCCAGTTCCCCATCGAGCGCCAGAGCGGCAAGGACGTCCTCGAGCTCACCCGGATCAGCAAGGCTTACGGCGTCAAGAAGGTCCTCGAGAAGGTCTCGCTCGTCGTCCGACGCGGCGAGAAGGTGGCCATCCTCGGCGCGAACGGCCTCGGAAAATCCACGCTGCTGAAGATTGTCGTGAAGCGCCTCCGCGCCGACGAGGGTGAGGCGAAGTGGGGCTACGAGGCGCGCGCGGGATACTTCGCGCAGGACCACGCTGACCTCCTCGACAACCCCAAGGCGACGCCGCTCGGTCTCATGCAGGCCGCGTGTCCCACCGAGCCCGAGTTCGCGGTCCGCGGGCGCCTCGGTCGCGTCCTCTTCTCGGGCGGCGACGTCACGAAGAAGATCGGCACGCTCTCCGGCGGCGAAGCGGCGCGCGTGGTGTTCGCGCGCATCATGGCCGAGAAGGCCAACGTGCTCGTCCTCGACGAGCCCACCAACCACCTCGACATGGAGTCGATCGAGGCGTTGACCGCCGGCCTGAAGGCCTACGAGGGAACGCTCCTCTTCGTCTCCCACGATCGCGCGTTCGTCTCTGCGCTAGCGACCCGCATCGTCGAGGTCACCGAGAACGGCTTCCGCGATCGCCCGGGCACGTACGGCGACTACCTCGCGAGCGCCGGCGACGATCACCTCGACGTCGACGCGGTCGTGTCGAAGGCGAAGAAGGACCGCCGGCCCGTCGCCGCCGCGTAGCATGGTCTCGTAGATGGTCTCTGGCCCGACTCCCGCACCGTCGAAGCGGATCGGCGACCTCGCGCTGATCTTCCGCTTCGCGCTGCAATACCCCTCGCGCATCGTTGCGGCGGGCGTGGCGCTGCTCGTGTCGTCGGGCGCGACGCTCGCCATCCCCAGCGGCTTTCGCGCGATCATCGACAAGGGCTTCGGCTCTCCGGGAACCGACATCAGCCGGTGGTTCGAGTACCTGCTCGCGATCGTCGTCGTGATGGCCGTCGCCACCGCGGTGCGCTTCTACTTCGTGTCGTGGCTGGGCGAGCGCGTCGTCGCCGACGTCCGCGCCGCGGTGCAGGCGAACCTCCTTCGCCTCGCGCCGGCGTTCTTCGAGGAGAATCGCCCTTCCGAGATCGCGTCGCGCCTCACCGCCGACACCTCGGTCATCGAGCAGGTGGTGGGCACCACGGTCTCGGTGGCGCTGCGCAACATCGTCCTCGGCACCGGCGGCATCATCTACCTGTTCTCACTGTCTCCGAAGCTCACCGGCCTCTTGCTCCTCGGCATCCCGGTCATCGTGCTGCCGATCGTGTTCATCGGCCGCCAGCTGCGGAAGCTCTCGCGTGCGAGCCAGGACCGCGTCGCCGACGTGGGCGCGATGGTCGACGAGGTGCTCGGCGCGATGAAGGTGGTGCAGGCCTTCGGCCAGGAGAAGCGCGAGAAGGAGCGCTTCACCGGCGCCGTCGAGACCGCGTTCGGCACCGCGAAGAAGCGGATCACCATGCGCGCGGGGCTCGTCGCGATCGTGATCATGCTCATCTTCAGCTCGATCACGCTGGTGATGTGGCAAGGCGCGCTCGACGTCGCCAGCGGGAAGATGTCGGGCGGCACCATCGCGGCGTTCGTTCTGACGGGCGCGCTCGTCGCCGGCGCGTTCGGCGCGCTCACCGAGGTCTATGGCGATCTCCTGCGCGGCGCGGGCGCGGCGGGCCGGCTGGCAGAGCTGATCGAGGAGAGCCCGGGCATCGCGGCGCCGCTGAAGCCGGTCCCGCTCCCCGATCCGCCGGTGGGCCGCGTGGCGTTCGCGAACGTCACGTTCCGCTATCCGACGCGTCCCGAGGTGAAGGCCTTGACCGACTTCACGCTGGAGGTCGCGCCGGGCGAGACCGTCGCCATCGTCGGTCCTTCGGGGGCGGGCAAGACGACGCTCTTTCAGCTGCTCCAGCGCTTCTACGATCCCGAGGCCGGCGCGGTCTCGGTCGATGGCGTCGCGCTCCCCGATACCGATCCGGCGTGGGCGCGCGCGCGCATCGCGATGGTCCCGCAGGAGACGGTGATCTTCGCAGCCAGCGCGCGCGACAATCTCCGCTACGGCCGCTGGACCGCGAACGACGACGAGCTATGGGCAGCGGCGAAGGCCGCGAACGCGGAGGAGTTCCTGCGCAAGCTCCCGGACGGCCTCGACACGTTCATGGGCGAGAGCGGCGCGCGCATCTCCGGCGGCCAGCGCCAGCGGCTCGCCATCGCGCGCGCCATCCTGAGGGACGCGCCGATCCTGCTACTCGACGAGGCGACGAGCGCGCTGGACGCCGAGTCGGAGCGATTGGTGCAAGATGCACTCGATCGCCTGATGGAGAACCGCACCACCATCGTCATCGCGCATCGCCTGGCGACGGTGCGAGCGGCCGATCGCATCATCGTGATGAGCGAGGGCCGCATCGTCGAGCAGGGAAAGCACGACGCGCTGACGCGGGCGGGCGGCCTCTACGCGCGTCTGGCTGCCCTGCAGTTCGGCGGGCTCGACTGAGCGCCGGCGGCGCTACTTGATGCAGTTCATCTGCGCCGCGAAGAGCGTGGCGGGCGCGCTTACCATCATCTGCGACGCGCCCTCGCTCCACACCACCTCGAAGTTCGCGAAGATGCCCGTCGTCTGCGTGGCGATGGCCGCAACCGAGGTGACGGTGCGCATCGGCAGGAGCTTGTCGGCGTTGCCGTTGACGGCTCGGAGCGTCTTCGACTTCGTGTCGAACCAGATGAAATCGAGGCCAGGATCCTTGTTGGGGTTCGCCCCGAGCGCGTAGAAATCGTTACCCTGGAAGCGCGCGAACGCGTGGTCGCCGAACGGCGCATCGAGGAGCGTGTCCAGCGTGAACGCGGTTGGAATGTCGCCGACGTTGAACGAGGTGCCCTTCGCGGCGGGCACGGTGCCCGCGTGCAGCACCGCGGGGGGCGTGCCGTTCGCGAGATCGAGCTCGACGAGGCCCACCTGGAAATTCCCGAGCGCGCTGTCGGTGTCGATGGTGAACGTCGCCTTGCCGGACGCGCCGGACCCGAGCGAGCTCAGCGACCCGGTCGCCGTCACGCTGTCGGGGAACGCGTAGCATCCGGCGCTGGCGTTGCCGTTCGACCCGTCGGGGCCGACGTCGTTGAAGACGTACATCTTGCCGTTGTCGACCTCGACGGTCTTCACGTTGCCGGCGCCGCCGGTGACGCCCGATGCGACGGTCACCAACGGCGTGCTCATGGCCGAAGGGTAGCGTCCGGCTTTGATGGTGCCGTTTCCGTCGCCGTACGCGTAGAGGTAGTCGCTGCCGAGCGGCGCGAAGGAGCCGCCGATCTGGCTCCCCGGCGGGATTGGGCCGAACGTGATGCTGTTCGTGCCGCCCGCCTCGTCGATGAGCGTGAACCCGAGAGATATAGCGGCGCTGCCCGCGGCGTTGTCGACCGACAGGACGCCGATGCCGTTCGCGAGCTGCCGCACCGAGAGGATCCGGCCGATCTTGCTGAGCGGGGTGATCTGCGGCGCGCCGAATTGTTTCCGGTCGTACGTGTACATCACGACGCCCTGCCCGATCTTCGTGGTGATGACGCGCGTCTGGTTGCCCGCGAGCCCGAACGCGAACAAGATCGGCGTGAGCGGCCCGGTGCCGAGCGTGCGCGCGCTGGCAGCGGTGAGCGCGCACTTGAGGCGCGCCGGGCCTCCTCCGTCGCCGCCGTCGACGCCTGCTTCGCCGGCCCCGGTCTCGGACGCGAACGCGTCGCCCGCGGCGTCGCCGCCGCCGCCGTCAGGCGTGGCGCCGGACGTGGCTCCGATCTCGTACGAGCCGAGCAGCGCGGTGCACGCGGCTCCCGTCGGGAGGATAACGAGAGCGAGGGCAAAGCTGAGCTTCCGGCGCATGGCCCGAGAATAGTCCCAAGGGTGCTTTAACAGTCACCACTTGGTCGGGAGCCTCGCGACCACCGACACGAGCATCGAGATCGTCGAGCCGCACGCGCACTGACGCAGCTCGATGCGGTCGACGCCGTCGTCCATGATGCCGACGTACTCGAGCATCATCCAGGCCTCCCTCCACCAGACGCGGCCGCACGCGCAACGCTTCGGGAAGATGAGGGTCGCGGCCGTCACGCTCGCACTTCTAGGCCGGCCACCACCACGACGCCATACGCCCCAGGGCGGACGGCTCACCGCCGCACCCCTGACGACCGTGGTGCGCGTTCGCGCTGCTCAGCGAATGGCCGCGACCGCGCCGTCGCGAGATGCGCTGCCCGCCTCGAGCACCTCGACGCGGTACAGCACCTGGCCGTCGGCGGTCGTGATGTCGCCCGCGACGTCGCCCCACGGGAAGGCTTCGCTCTCCACCGTGCTCATCGTGGCTTCGTGTTTACCGACGCGGACGCGGTAGCTCGTCTTCTTGCAGCGCAGCGTCTTGCCGCCGACCTGAACATTCGTGGTCTCGGTGCCGAGCTCGGCTTCGTTCTGATCGGCGGCAAGGACTGTCTTCGCCATCAGCGCCGCGTACGCATCGACGCTCGCCGAGCGCGCGACGCCCGCCTCCACGCGGGTCACGTCGAACACCTCCTCGGCGGAGCCGGGCGTGGCGTCCTTGCGAATGCGCAGCGTCTCCTGCTTGCGACCGTCGTCGAGCACGACCTCGAGGGACACGACCGCGCCGTCCCTGCCGAGCACGCGCTGGGTCAGCGTGAGCGGCGCGGCGGGCGCCTTCCGGAAGCTCCCGGAAAAGCGATACACGACGTAGTCTCCGGCCCGGAGCCCGAGCTCGCCCGCGGAGGTCTCCGAAGGCGGCACACCATGCGCGTCTCCGCCGTGCGCAGCGGCGGTCGTGGCGGACGACAGCGCGACGCCGCGACCGCCGACAGCGCCCGCGCCGCCACCGCATGCCACGAGCATGGCCGACAGAGAGAGGAGGCCGATGGCGCAGGTCTTCATCTCCTGGCGGTACACGCTCGCGCCCTGAACGGCCAAGATCGTGAACGCGATGAGCGCCGGATGAGCGCCAGATGAGCGCGAGCGCCGTCGTGCGTTAGACTTGTCTTACGATGGCTGATCCCGCGCATGGCACGGCGCGAGCACCGCGTCACTCGACCGCGGGGACAAGCTGAAGGTGTACGCCGCCTTCGACGTTCGCCATGTCTGGTTCGTCGACCCGGAAACGACGCCATCTTTGCTCGAGCTCGCCTTCCTCTGGGCGAGGTGGGCGAGGTGGGCGAGGTGGGCGAGGTGGGCGAGGTGGGCGAGGTGGGCGAGGTGGGCGAGGTGGGCGAGGTGAGCGAGGTGAGCGAGGTGAGCGCGCCGGCGAGCAGTTACTTTGCCTGGACGGCGTCTCGATCCGCGCGACCAAGTTCGCAGAGCGCCAGGCGACGCCGCAACAGTGGGCGGAGAAGCCCGGCGTCGACGCCGACGTCGCCATCAACGCCGACGTCTTCGACTTCCCTGGCTGGACGATCGTCTAAGAACGCGCGCGCGGAATATTCACGCCCGCGTGACCCGGAATGACCCGGCGCGGCACCGCCGGCCCTAGCACTACTGCCGGAGGTTCCATCCTGGCGCACGTGATCGGATCCCGTCGGCGTGCTCGGATGTCGTTTGTTTCTTACTGTGTGGGTCCATTCTTCGGCGAAGTGTCGATCGACGCTTTCCATGTGCCTCGTGTGCGTGCATTATGCACGGATATAAACCGGGCTTGGCAGCGCCGCGGTCAGCCGTCTCAGCGCCTACTTCGAGGCGATCGGCAGCCACCTCCCTCGGTGCGAGCAACGGGAGTCGTTCGCGACGTACTTCGTCGGGATCTTGAGCGACGGGGAGCGCAAGAGCGTAGAGCCCATCGCGGCGCGCGCCTGCGGCGACCCGCACGGCACGAAGCGCTCGCAGGATCGGCTCCTCCATTTCCTCGGACAGAGCCCGTGGTCTGATCAGGCCGTTCGGCGGGAGGCCGCGCGCCATGCGATCGCCGCGATGACCGAGCACGCGCCGGTGACGACCTGGATCATCGATGACACCGGCTTTCTCAAGCAAGGGTCGCATTCGGTCGGAGTGCAGCGGCAGTACACGGGCTCGGCAGGCAAGATCACCAATTGCCAGGTCGGCGTCAGCCTGAGCGTCGCTTCGCGGACGG
>JAYTOQ010000439.1:0-2021 GCA_043747665.1 Polyangiaceae bacterium
GGCGCGGCCGATACCGCGATCGACATCGAGGATGTGGCGCGTCGCACGAGCGACTACGACCCCTCCGACGATCCGTTCTACATCGTCGATCTCACCACCGGCGTTCCCGTCATCCTCGACATGGGCAAGGGCAACTTCCCGCTCGCGCTCATCGACCGCAACAAGTACTGGCCGAACGATCCGCGCGCCGGGCAGGACTCGATCCTCTTCGAGACCGTCGAGGAAGGCGCCGGCCTACCGCGCAACGCGTATCGGCCCGAGCTCGACACCGACTTCGACGGCGTCCTCGACCACCCGAACACGTTGCGCCTCACCGGCAAAGACGCCCGCATCGAGGACGTCATCCCCTGGTACGAGCGCGAGAGCGACACGCTGCTGCTCCGCCCCGTCGTGCCGCTCGAGGAGAAGCGCGAGTACGCGGTCGTCCTCACCGATCGGCTCAAGGGCCACGACGGACAGCCGGTGAAGTCGCCGTTCCCGAACATCCATCATGCGCAGCAGCGCGCCGGCGCCGATCGCGTGCGCGCCATCTTCGGCGATCCCGCGCGCGCTGCGTACTACGGCGACGTCGCCGGCACCGGCCTAGACCACGTGGCGTTCGTGTGGACGTTCACGACGCAGCCCGTCTACGAGGACATGCGTCTCCTGCGCGACGGCCTCCACGGCCAAGGTCCGTTCGCGCGCCTCGAGAGCGAGTTCCCTCCCATCGCCACCGCCGCACGCGCGGTCGGCAACACCCTCGATCCCAATGACGAGGCTCCCGGGCAGATCGACGCGAACCCGAAGTGCGCGCCGTTGAAGGGCACGCCGTACATCGTCAAGGTCGCCGCGGCGCGTGACTCGTTCAGCCAGCTCCTCCAGAGCGCGCTCGGCCTCTCCGGCGGTGAGCTCACGCGCCTGCTCACGAGCCTCGACGACGTCGACCACTTCGTCATCGGCAGCTACGAATCGCCATATTTTCTCGGCGATCCGAAGCACGAGGACCCCGACGGGCTCTTCCAGCTCGACTTCAAGAACGGGCAAGGCCGCGTGAAGCGTGACACCGTGCAGTTCTGGATCAGCGTGCCCAAGTCGCGGCCCGATCGCCATCAACCGTTCCCTACCACCGTGTGGGCTCACGGCACGACGCTGCACGCCGACGAGATCATCGTTCGCGCGGGGTACTTCGCGAAGCAAGGCCTCGCCATGATGGGCATCAACATGCCCGGTCACGGCCTCCATCTCGACCCGGGTCTCCGGAGCGTCGCGCAGGCGTTCCTCGGCGCGACGTGCCTCACGCCGTGGGTGACCGCCATCGGGACCGGACGCCAGCAGGATCTCAACGGAGACGGCGTGCCCGACTCGGGCGGTCTGCTGTGGAGCGCGCACATCTTTCATTCGCGCGACAACATCCGCCAGTCGGTGGTCGACGAGATGCAAGCGACGCGCGTGCTGCGCGCGTTCGACGGACGCGCCTCGACGCAGGACTACAACGCCGACGGCGTCCCTGATCGCGCCGGCGACTTCGACGGCGACGGCGTTCCCGATCTCGGCGGCCCTGGCGTCACCCTCACCACGTCGGGCGACTCGTTTGGCGGCGTGCTCGCCATGGTGCACGGCGCCGTCGATCCCGAGGTCACGGCGACGGCGCCGATCTCCGGCGGCGCCGGGCTCACGGACGTGGCGACGCGCTCGGCCCTCGTTCCCGACTCGGTGCTGGAGCAGGTCTTCAGCCCGCTCGTCGTCGCCGTCCCCGCGAGCACGATCGCGAAGGTCGGCGACACCGCGCAGACCAGGTGCACCGGCGACCAGCGCTCGGTGCGCTTCGTCGTCAACGATCTCACGAATTCGCGCGAGATCGAGGTCGCGTGTCTCGCGCCGAGCGAGGTCGACATCGGCAAGACCGTGGTGCTCGAGAACCTGCGCAACGGCGAGCGTCGCTGCGCGCGGACCTCGGCGGACGGGCGCTTCCGCCTGCCGATCCCCGCGGACGTCGGCGATCGTCTCGATCTCCAGATCTACGACAAGCCGGACGCGGTGGT
>JAYTOQ010000440.1:0-8431 GCA_043747665.1 Polyangiaceae bacterium
TTCGCTTCCGCGTTCGCTTCCGGCGCCACTTTTGCGCTGTCCGGCACCGCAGCGAGCTGCGGCCCGCTGTCCTCGCCGCCCGCGAGCATGTTCGTCGACGCGATCGGCACCGGAGCCGGCGGCGGCATCGTGTGCATCGGCATGCGCACCGACGCGGCGGCCTGCTCCCAGCGCGCCTGGCGCGCCTCCTGGCCGGGAAATAGGCGGGTGAGCATCGCCGCGAGCTCGTCTTTCATCTGCGGCGCGCGCGCGCCGACGAACTCGTCGAGCTCCTTGCGGAAGTCGTCGGCGGTCTCGTACCGCGCGTCCCGATCTTCGCGCAGCGACTTCTCGATGATATACCAGAGGTCGGCGGGGAAGCCCTCGATGAGCGTCCGCACGTCAGGGACCTTCGCCTCGCGGATGGCGCGCAGCGTGTCGACGTCGGTGTCGCGCTTGAAGAGGCGCTTCATCGTGACCGACTCCCACAGCGTCGCGCCGAGCGCATAGACGTCGATGCGGCGATCGATGGGCCGGCCGTGCGCCTGCTCCGGAGCGAGGTAGGGGATCTTTCCCTTCACGATGCCGTCGGCGCTCTTCGACAGTCGAACGCGGGCCTTGGCGAGCCCGAAGTCGATCAGCTTCACCTCGCCGCCGTGGGTGAGGAAGATGTTGCTCGGGTTCACGTCGCGATGGATGACGCCCAGCGACTGGCCGACATCATCGACGAGCTCGTGTGCATGATGGAGCCCCTCGGCCACGCGCGCGCAGAGCCAGGCCGCGAGCCAGGGCGGGATCTTCTCGCCCTTCACTGCCAGGAGATCCCAGACGTCGGAGTAGGTCCGGCCGGAGAGCAGCTCCATGGCGATGAAGCGGTGCGCGCCGGTGACGCCGTATTCGAGCGTCTTGATGACGTTGGGATGCGAGAGCTGCGCGAGGATCTTCGCCTCGTCGATGAACATGGTCTTGAACTGCTCGTCGTGCGCGAGCTCGTCGCGGATGACCTTGAGGGCGACGCGCTCCTCCGTGCCGTCATCGAGCGTGGCACGGCCGATGTAGACGGAGGCCATGCCGCCGCCGCCAATCTTGGCGCCCACCTCATACTTTCCGAGCTGCTTCGGAGGGGCGACTACGGACCCAATCCTCACGTTGTCCCGAAGCCTACCAGCAAGGATCGCCGATGGTGGAATCCTCGGCGGAACGCTTCTGCCCGCGGATCAGGTCGTGTGACCCACCCGACGCGCGCTCCCCAAGGTCGCTTCAGAGCCCGTCGGGCTCGTAGATCGATTTCTTCGGTTTCGTAGGCGGTGGAGGGGCCGACGGGCCTGCCATGCGAGGCGCCGGCCGTACGCTGGTCGACGTCGGCGCGGCCGACGCTGAGGCCGATGCGATCGCCGATGCCATCTCGGTGGCGTTCGGGTCGGGAGGCATGGCCACCGTCGGCGACACTGCCATGGCCGGGAAGGGGGCCGCGGACGACGCGCGGGTCTGCGCCGTGCTCGTCCGCGCGCGCGCGTGGACGGCCAAGAACGCGCCCATCGCGAGGAGCAGGAGTGCTGCGATGGCCGCGACGCCCGCCATGCGGTGTCGCGGCGGTCGCGGTGCCGGCGCCAGCTGGTTCCACGTGTCCGAGACGTCGACGGGAATGACGAAATCGCCGGGCGTCTCGGTCGCTGGCAGCGCCGCTGCGCTCTCCTGACGCTCGAACGCCACCGCGCGCATCTGCGCGGCCGTGCTGGCGAGCGCCGCTGCAATGAGGTGCTCCGCCGATGCCGGCTCCGTCGCGCCCATGTCGACGTCCACCTCGTCCTCGAGCTCGGCCATCCGTCGCGAGGCTGCGAGGAGCGCGACCGGGATCTCCTGCTCCAGCGTGGGCGCGATGCGCTGCATCGATGCACGACGCGGGGCGATCTCCTCGGCCGCGAGCGCCGACTGAGGTGCCGTGTCGATGCTCTCCTCGGCGGCCGCGATCGAGCGCTCGCTCGCGCGGCGTCGGGTGCCCGACGTCGCCGGCTCGAGGAGGGCGCGCCGCATGCGGATCCGATCACCGGCGAGATCAGAGACGCGCGCCGCGACGGTCGCGCCCGTCGCGAGCTTGGTCCCGGCGATCTTGCGGAGGTCGGCGGCCATGTCGGTCACGCCGCGGTAGCGCAGGGCCGGTTCGAAGGAGAGCGCGCGCATGGCGACATCGGCGAGGCGCGCGAACGGCGAGCTGGAATCGATCGAAGGTCGGACGAGCTCGCCCTCGCGCTGGCGCGCGAGAAGCTGCGACGGCTCACGCTCGTCGTAGAGCCTTCGTCCCGCGAGCCCCTCCCAGAGCATGACGCCCACCGCGTAGACGTCGCAGCGCGGGTCGTCGGTACCGCGGCCATCGAGGGCCTCGGGCGCCGCATGGGCCACGGCCTCGGAACGAACGCCGACGCGCACCGGCCGCGGACGCAGGACGTTGACGATGCGCGCGACGCCGTCCTTGCCGACCACGACATTGGCGGGACACAGCTCGCCGTGGATGGCGCCGAGCGGCGCGTTCATGCCGTCGCGAAGCCCGTGCAGCGCGTGCAAGCCGCCGAGCACGTCGAGGAGCACGCGCACGAGCACGGGCAGCGGTAGCAAGGGATCGCGCGCGTTCGTCCGCTCCGGCTGTGCCGCCTCGATGAGGTCCTCGAGCGTCGCTCCGTCGAGCAGCTCGCTGGCGATGGTGAGGACACTGCGCGGCTTCGACGTCAGGTCGACGTGCCGCACGCGCGCGATGTTGAGATGCCAGTTCTTCGCGAGGCATCGCGCATCGCGCAAGAGGAGCGCCATCGCCTCGGCATCGAGCGGCGTTGCGTCGTCGATGGTGAGGTCTGCGCTGCTGCTGCCGGTGGGTGCGCCGCGCACGAAGCGCTGCACCACCAGGAGCTCGCTGGCCTCGCGGATGGCCGCATGCGAATGCTGCGCGCGCGAGCCGAGCTCACGCAGCATCCGATACGTCGCGCCGCCAGACGCTCGTGCCGCGTCGTTGGACATCGGTTCTCTTCAGCTTACTCCACGGTGACAGCCGAGATTGCCAGCGCGGGCGGAATGCATGATTTGGCTGCGATACGGTGCGAGCACCGCACCTTGCGGGATGGACCCCGCAAGGCGAGTCGGCCTGTCGCGCCTGTCGCGCCTGTCGCGCCTGTCGCAAACGATGCAGCTACTTGACGGGAAAGAGGTTGCGTTGCTTCCAGGCGGGAAGCTCGCGCAGCTCCGACCACACCTCGCGTGCGCTCGCGTAACGGAAAGCCTCGCGACGCCGGAGCATCTTCGCGATGAGGTCGCCGAACGGCGTGCCGAGCTGCTCGGCGCGGAGGCGCGGCGCGCCGTCTGCCACCTGTCGAACGAGCTCTTGATAGGGCACATCCATTTGAATGGCCGGCTCGCCCGCGAGCATCCAGTAGAGCAGGAGGCCGACCTGATAGAGGTCGCTCTGCCGGCTGGTGTAGCCGGTGGCGAGGATCTCCGGCGCCATGATGGCGTGATGCACGACGTTGGGGCGCACCGCGGTCATGCCGCGCAGCTCGTGGCTGATCCCGAAGTCCGAGATCTTCACCGTGGGCCGATCGGTGTGCGTGATGAGCACGTTGCCGGCGTGGAGGTCGTCGTGGACCACCTCGTTGTCGTGCAGGAACTGCACGGCGGCGAGCAGCTGGCGCGTCATCTCGAGGACGAGGCCCTCCTGCATCGGCGTGCCGAGCATGTCCTTCAGGGCGTGATCGCAGCGCTCCAGCGCGAGATAGAAGAGGTGGTCCTGTTCGAACGAGTCGTAGATGTAGACGACGTTCGGATGACGGAGCGAGAAGAGCCGTGACTGCTCGCGCGCCCACTCGGCCTGCACCTCGGAGTAGGGCCGGTTCGAAGGACGCACCATCTTCAGCGCGTAGATCTGATCGAAGGGCCCGATGCACTCGTAGACCGCGCCGAACTCGCCGGAGCCGATCGTGTCGCGGACGACGTAGCTGCCCCGCTGGCCCTTCAACGTGCCGCCGACCTGCGGATACTGGACGGTGATGCGCGGCACGTTCCCGGTGTGCTGCCGCGGGTACATCCCGGGCTGCTGTTGTTGTTGTTGCTGTTGTTGCTGTTGTACGGGGAGCGCGGCAGGGATGGCCGGCTGCGTCCCGGTGTTGCCGCCCATGCGCGGCGAGCTGGCAGGCGCGGGCATCGGATGCGGCGGCGTCTGGATGCGATGAGGGCCGGTCTGCATGGCGCTCAGCGGTGAATTCATCGCCGGCGCTGGCTGCGTTCCGGTCTTCGGGGGACCACTGGGCGGACCATAGGCCGGTGACGGCGGCGCTGCCGGATACGACTGCGGCACGACCTGGCTCTGGAAAGGGTTCGCGATCGGTTGCGCCGCTTGCTGAAGCGGAGGCGTGGGATGCGACGGAGAAAAATTCGGCTGCGAGGGCCGCGCGTCGGGGATGCGCTGCACGGGGAACCCCGTCGGTCCCGTCTGCGGGCGGGACACTTGCGGCAGCGGCTTCGTCTCGCCTCCCGCGGGAGGCTGCCTCGATTCGCTCACGCTGAGGACTTTACCCCCGGTACCATCCCGGCACCATGTCGATCGAACGCGCGGCGACCGCCGAGCACAAACGGCTCGAGGAAGCTCGTGGGGGAACGAAGTGGCGCCGGTGGGGCACGTATCTCGCAGAGCGCCAGTGGGGAACGGTCCGCGAGGACTACTCGGCGAACGGCGACGCGTGGAACTATTTTCCCCACGACCACGCCCGTGCTCGTGCCTATCGCTGGGGCGAGGACGGGCTGCTCGGAATGTCGGACAGCCGCGGCGTCCTCAACTTCTCCGTCGCGCTCTGGAACGGCAAGGACCCATACCTGAAGGAGCGCCTCTTCGGGCTCACGGGCCCCGAGGGCAACCACGGCGAGACCGTGTGCGAGCTCTACTGGTATCTCGACGCGACGCCCACGCACTCCTATACGCGTGCGCTCTACAAGTATCCGCAGCGGGAATTCCCCTACGAACGTCTGCGTCAGATGGCCCGAGACGCAACGCGCGCGAATCCTTCGCCGCGCATCCAGGACACCGGCATCTTCGATGACGACCGTTACTTCGACGTCGAGCTCGAGTACGCAAAGGCCGCACCGGACGACGTGCTCGTGCGCATCACGGTGACGAATCGCGGGCCGGAGCCGGCCCCCGTCGATGTGCTCCCCCAGTTCTGGTACCGCAACACCTGGAGCTGGGACGGCCAGAAGACGCGCAGCCCGAACAAACCGGAGCTGCGCTGCGTGTACTCGCCCGACGACGAGACGCAGTACATCGAGGGCACCGATCCCTACCACGGCAAGATCCGCATCTGGGTCGACGGGACCAAGGAGTTGCTCTTCGCCGACAACGAGACCAACACCGCGGCCATCTTCGGAGCGTCCAACAAGACGTCGTACGTGAAGGACGCGTTTCACGAGTACGTCGTGAACAAGCAGCGCGCCGCGGTCAGCCCGGCGCGCGCCGGCACGAAGGCGGCGGGGCGCTGGCACGCCGAGCTCGCGCCCGGCGCCTCACAGGTCTTTCGCGCGCGCTTCTCCACGCGGACGCTGGCGGAGGACGCCTTCGATCCGTTCGCCGACTTCGACGCCGTCTTCGCGCTGCGCCGGCAAGAGGCCGACGAGTTCTACGCCGCCGTGTCGCCGTCGCAGCTCTCGCCGGAGGCGACCAACGTCGAGCGACAGGCGCTCGCGGGCCTCCTCTGGTCGAAGCAGTACTACACGTTCGACATCAACCGCTGGCTCAACGGCGACCCGGGCTCGCCGCCGCCGCCCCCCGAGCGGAAGCGCGGGCGCAATCGCGAATGGAGGCACCTCTTCAGCAGCGAGGTCCTCAGCATGCCGGACAAGTGGGAGTACCCCTGGTACGCGGCGTGGGACCTCGCGTTCCACTGCATCCCGCTCGCCATCGTCGACCCCGATCTCGCGAAGGAGCAGCTCGTTCTGCTGACGCGTGAATGGTACATGCATCCCAACGGCCAGCTGCCCGCGTACGAGTGGGCGTTCGGCGACGTGAATCCGCCGGTGCACGCGTGGGCGGCGCTGCGCGTCTTCCAGATCGATCGCAAGCGGACCGGCAAGCCCGATCACGACTTCCTCGAGTCGGTGTTCCTGAAGCTGATGCTGAACTTCACGTGGTGGGTGAACCGCAAGGACACCGCGGGCAACAACGTCTTCCAGGGCGGCTTCCTCGGGCTCGACAACATCGGCGTGTTCGACCGCTCGAACGCGCTGCCCGCCGGCGGCCTCCTCGAGCAGGCCGATGCGACGAGCTGGATGGGCATGTACTGCCTGAACCTGCTCGCCATCGCCCTCGAGCTGGCAACGACGAGCCCGAGCTACCAGGACGTCGCCAACAAGTTCTTCGAGCACTTCCTCCTCATCTCGCACGCCATGACCGAGGCGCAGGAGAACAGCGACGACGGCGTGCGCATGTGGAACGAGGAGGACGGCTTCTTCTACGACATGCTGCACCTGCCGGGACGAGGCAACGTGCCGATGCGCGTGCGGTCCATGGTGGGGCTCATCCCGATCTTCGCGGTGGAGACCATCGAGGAGGCGGCGCTCGAGCGATTCCCCGCATTTGTGAAGCGCGCAAAGTGGTTCATCTCGAATCGCCCGGAGTTTGCCGGGAAGATGGACGCCATCGAGGTCGGCACCGGCAAGCGCCGGCTCCTCTCGATCCTCGATCGCGACCGGCTCGCGCGCGTGCTGGCCCGCGTGCTCGACGAGACCGAGTTCCTCTCACCACACGGGGTGCGTGCCCTGTCGCGCATCCACATGACGGAGCCGTACGAGGTCGAGCTCGACGGCGTGAAGCATCGCGTCGACTACGAGCCAGGTGAGTCCTCGACGGGGCTGTTCGGTGGCAACTCGAACTGGCGCGGCCCGGTGTGGTTCCCGGTGAACTACCTGATGATCGAGGCGCTGCAGAAGTACCACCACTACTACGGCGAGACCTTCCGCATCGAGTGTCCGACCGGCTCCGGCCGCTACATGAACCTGTGGGAAGTGGCGAGCGAGCTCTCGCGTCGCCTCGCGTCACTGTTCATGCGCGACGCGGACGGACGGAGGCCGGCGGACGGCGGTGCGGTGACCGGCAAGATGCAGTCGGACCCGCACTTCAAGGACCTCGTCACGTTCTACGAGTACTTCCACGGTGAGGACGGCAGCGGCCTCGGCGCAACGCACCAAACCGGCTGGACAGCCCTCGTCGCAAAGCTCATCACGCAGTCCCCCAAGTGGGGCCAAGGCCGAGGCCGCAAGTAGCGCTCCCGAAGACGAGCGCTCAGAAGCCGGCGGAGTGCATGGCGTCGGCGTTGAGCTGGAGGGCGCCGGCGCGCTGGTCGGCCTTCGGCTTCGACGGCATCGCGCGCGCTGCGGCGCGCGTGGTCGCGACCTGGTTCGCGGCGACCTCGAGGCGCCTCTTCTCGGCCGGGGCGGTGACGACGCGTGCCTGCGCGGTCAGCGTGTTCTGCGCGCGCTCGAGCTCCTTGTCGGCGTCGACGAAGTTGCCGTCGTTGATGCTCTGCGCCGCCGAGAGCTGCGTCTTCGACGCCTCCATGATCGCCACGATGGCCTTCGTGCGCGAGCTCACGGATTGCGCGACCGCATGGTCATCGGACGAGAGCTGCGTGCGCGCCACCACCTCCTGGATGCGCTCGAGATCGCCCTCCGCCGAGTCGTGGAAGCGAAGTCGCACGCTGGCGAGCGATCGCGAATGACCCTCGAATGCCGAAGGATCGACGATGCGGATGCGAACCAGCGCCTCACGATGCTGGCCGCCGTGCAGCGCGCCCAGCGGGATGCGCAGCGCGCCGCCGCCGGTGAATTCGGCGCGGATTCCGTCGGCGCCGAGCACCTGGACGCCCGGAGCCGGGACGATCTCGACGGAGGCGTCGTTCGCCAGCGTCGCATCGAGGAGCGCGAGCTCGTTGCGGAGGATGCCGCTCATCTCGCGAGGCTCACCGATGTGATAGAGGCGCCCGCTGCTTCGGACCGACAGCGCGTTGAGGGTGCGCTCGTCGTAGTCGTTGCCGACGCCGAACGACGTGACCTGCGCGCGGAAGCGAAGACCGTTCTGCGCGAGCGAGCCGAGCACGTCGGGGCTCGACGGTCCGACGTTGGCGATGCCGTCCGAGATCATCACGATGCGACGGAGGCCGTGGGAGGCCGGCGCTCCTGCCATCTGCGATTCGGCCAGCGAGAGCCCCGAGAACATGTTCGTCGAGCCGGCGGGCGCGAGCTGCGCGATCTGGCGGAGGATCGTCTCCCGCGTGTGCATGTCGAGACGCGTCGGCGCGACGAGCGTGCGCGCCTCGTCGGAGAACGAGTCGAGCGCGACGATGTCGCCGTCCTTGAGGCTGCGCACGAGCGTCGTCGCCGCGGCGCGAGCGCTCTCGATCTTCGAGCCGGCCATCGAGCCCGA
>JAYTOQ010000441.1:0-3341 GCA_043747665.1 Polyangiaceae bacterium
CGCTCAGGCGTCTGCGCTCAGGCGTCTACGCTCAGCCGTCGGCGCCGGCGTCCGTGATCGGCGTGCCGCTGCTGCTGCCGCCGGAGTCGATCTCCCCCGTGCAACAGAGCGTCGGGCACTCGCCCGTGTCCTGCATCGGCTGGAGGCAGTGGAGCGTCTTGTCCTCTTTCCGACCCGTGATGGCGCAGGAGCACTGGCACGAGTTGCCGGGCGCGGCGCCCTTGCACATGTCCTTGTCTTGCGCGCCGATGGCGCCGGTGTCTGCGCCCGAGGTGCCGGACGTTCCGGAGCTGCCCTTCGAGCCGTCGACGCCGGAGTCGGCCACGCTGCTGCCCGAGGTGCCGGAATCACTGCTGCTGCATGCGGCGGCAAGCGCGGCGCCGGACACGGCGGCCACCGTGAACGCGTAAAGGCAGAAGTGCTTGCGACCGCGCAGACCTCCGGCAGCGCATCTTAGTCAGGTGCGCCGCCAGAGCGAGCCCGTTCTGGCGGCGCTTCTGTGGTCACTCCACGGTGACGGTTTTCGCAAGATTTCTCGGCTGATCCACGTCGGTGCCTTTGAGATCGGCCACGTGGTACGCGAGGAGCTGGAGCGGGATCACCGTGAGCAGCGGCAGCACCTCGGAGGCCGCCGAGGGGATCTCGATGATGTCGGGCTGGTCGTAGAGCGCCTGCGAGCGCGTGCTCCGCGGCGGGCCCGAGTTGTAGCCGTCGCCGGTGCAGATCTTCCGGACGTCCTCGTCGCCCTCGGTACAGACGGCGATGAGCTGTCCCTCGCGCGCCTTCACCTCCTGCATGTTCGAGAGCGTCTTCTCGTACTGGTGATCCTTCGGACAGCACACGACCACCGGCATGTCCTCGTCGATGAGGGCGATGGGTCCGTGCTTCATCTCGCCGGCGGCATAGCCCTCCGCGTGGATGTAGGAAATCTCCTTGAGCTTCAGCGCGCCCTCGAGCGCGATCGGGTACTGCGTTCCTCGGCCAAGGAAGAGCATGTCGCGCGCGCGCATGTGCTTTTTTGCGATCACCTTGAGGTCGTCACCACGCGCGAGCACCTCGCGCATCTGCGCCGGCACGTGCCACAGCGCATCGAGGACGCGACGGGCCTCCTCGATCGGCAACGTCCCGCGACGGCGACCGAGGTAGACGGCCAGCATCAGCAGCGCGGCGAGCTGCGTGGTGAAGCACTTCGTGGACGCCACGCCGATCTCCGGACCGGCATGCGTGTAGAGTGCACCATCCGAGACGCGCGGGATCGCGCTGTCGAGCACGTTGGCGACCGCTACGACGTGCGCGCCGGCGGCCTTCGCGGTCTTCACGGCAGCGAGCGTGTCGAGCGTCTCTCCGCTCTGGCTCACCGCAACGACGAGATCGTTCGGGAGAAACACCGGATCGCGATAGCGGACCTCGCTGCCGATCTCGACCATCGCGGGAATGCGCGCGAGCGCTTCGATCCAGTAGCGACCGGCCATCGCGGCGTGCGCGCTCGTTCCGCACGCGACGAAGTAGACGCGGCCCACCTTCTTCGCGAACTCCTCGGTCACGCCGATCTCGGCGGCGTTCACGTCGGCGTTGGCGAGGTCGATGCGGCCGCGAAGCGTGTCCTCGATGGCGCGAGGTTGCTCGTGGATCTCCTTGAGCATGAAGTGCTTGTAGCCGCCCTTTTCCGCCTGCGTGGGCGACCAGTCGATGCGCTTCGACGCGCGCGTCACCGGCTTGCCGTCGGCGACGGTCGTGATCTTCATCGCGCCCTTCGTGAGGACGGCCATCTCGCCGTCCTGCAGGAGGATGACGTCACGCGTGTGCGCGAGGATGGCGGGGATGTCGCTGGCCGCGAAGCTCTCGCCCTCGCCGACGCCGAGGACGAGCGGCGAGTCTTGCTTGGCCACCACGATCTCGTCGGGCGAACCGCCGCTGACCACCGCGATCGCGTAGGCGCCACGCACCTGCTTGAGCGCGGCGCGCACGGCCTCCTCGAGGCTGCTGGTGCCGGCCTTCAGTTCCGGGTGCCCTTCGGGCCGTCGGCCGGCTTCGCCGGACCTCAGCGCGCGGTCGACCAGGTGCGCGACGATCTCGGTGTCGGTATCGCTCTGGAACTTCACGCCCGAGGCTTCGAGCTCCTTCCGGAGCTGCGCGTGATTCTCGATGATCCCGTTGTGGACGACGGCGACCTGGCCCGCGACGTGCGGATGCGCGTTGGCCTCGCTCGGCCGCCCGTGCGTCGCCCAGCGCGTGTGACCGATGCCGGTCGTGCCTGCGAGTGGGTTCTTCTTCAGCGCAGCGTCGAGGTTGGCGAGCTTTCCGACGGCCCGCAGGATCTCGACGCCGCGACCGGTATGCACCGCGAGGCCTGCCGAGTCATAGCCGCGATACTCCAGCCTCCGAAGACCCTCCACGAGGATGGGTGCGCTGTCCTTGGGCCCGACGTAACCAACAATCCCGCACATTGCCGTGATGCTACCTCACGTGAGGAGTGCCGGCGAAACGACGGAATTGGCTCACAGAAAGTCGGCTCACCAAAGGCGAGCTCTACCGCTTCTTGTCGGGCCTCGGCTCGGTGCGGGCATCGTTGGCCACGCACTCGAGCGGCGGGAGCTCGTTCGGGGCGATGCCGTCCGCGATGAGCCGAGCGTGGGCGAACACGAGCCGGTAGGCATCGATACGCGCCATGACCGAAGCCCCTCGCGTGCTCTCGTCGTGATCCATCGCGGAGAGGCTGACCACGCCGACGATCTCGCGGCTGCCCTTCGCGAACACCGGTCCGCCGGAGTCACCGGGGCATACGGAAGCATCGAGGAACATGGTCTCGCCGGTCAGCGCGCGGATGGCGCCGCCGGTGCGCTCCTTGCGGCGAATGCCGTCGGACGAGAGCGCGCAGCGGCCGAAGCCGACGGGGTTCACCTCTTCGCCGATCTTCGGCGCCGCCTCGAGACGTGGCGTCATCGTCGAGAGACCCACCAGCTTGCGCGAGAGCACGATCACGGCGACGTCGCCGGCGCCGCCGCCTTCGCCGCACGGGGGCGCGACGATGGCCCGCGTCGAGACCTCTCCCCACGCGAAGTAGTCGCCACCGAGCTCGATCTTCACCGACGCGGGGTCGAGCAGCGTCTTCGAGTACTCACCGTGCGCGCCGCGCTCGACGAGACAGTGGTGCGCGGTGAGGATGAGGTCGTCCTCGATGACCGTACCCGTGCACGTCATCGACGGGCCGACCACGCGCACGATGGCGTCCTCCGGAACCGCGAGCGCGAAGGGCTGCGTGAGGAGGCGCTGCTCGACGGCGAGCTCGTCGGCGGACGGACGGACGGCCTCCTTGGCGTGCGCGTGGCGCGACGCGAAGC
>JAYTOQ010000442.1:0-2154 GCA_043747665.1 Polyangiaceae bacterium
CGGCCGATGACGCATCGAGAAAGCCGCCTGCTCCGCCTTGAGATCCGGCTTCCACCCCGTCGACGTGATGAGGCGCGCACCGCGCCGGTACGACAGATACGACCAGGTCCAGTTCAAGAGCACCATCACGCGGTTCTTGAAGCCGATCAGGTACCAGATGTGGATGAAGAGCCACGCCATCCACGCGATGAAGCCGTGCATCTTGATGCCGCGCGCCTCGGCGATGGCGCGGGAACGTCCGATGGTCGCCATCGAGCCCTTGTCGAAGTACGAAAACGGCGAGCGCGGCGGATGGCCAATGCTACCGAGCTCCCACCGCACGAGCTGCGAAACGTAGCGGGCTTGCTGCATGGCCACCGGGCTCACGCCCGGCAGCACCTGGCCCTTCTCCTCGAAGCGCGCCATGTCGCCGATGGCGAAGACCTCGGGATGACCGGGAATGCTGCAGTCCTTGCCGACGATGATGCGGCCTTGGGCGTCGGTGGGCACGCCGAGCTTCTGCGCGAGCGGATTGGCCTTCACGCCAGCTGCCCACACCACGGTCGCGGAGTGGATGCGCTCGCGCGTGCGACCGGCGCCGAGGCCGGGCAGCTCGTCCGCTTCGTCGCCGGACTCGAGCGAGAGTCCCGCGTCGTCGATGTCGACCACACGAACGCCGGTACGCACCTCGGCGCCGAGCTCGCGAAGCTGCTCGACCGCGCTCTGGGCGAGTGACGGCGCAAACGACGGCAGGATGCGCGCGCCTGCCTCGACGAGGATGACCTTCGCCTCACGCGGATCGATGGAGCGAAAGTCACGCGCGAGCACGAACTGCGAGAGCTCGGCGATCGCGCCGGCCAGCTCGACGCCGGTGGGGCCGCCGCCGATGACCGCGAACGTGAGGAGCTTGCGCCGCGCGCGCACGTCGGGCTCGCGTTCGGCGCGCTCGAACGCGAGGAGCACGCGCCGCCGGATCTCGAGGGCGTCCTCGAGGTGCTTCAGGCCAGGAGCGTGGATCTCCCAGTCGTCGTGACCGAAGTACGAGGTCTGCGCGCCGATGGCGAGGATCAGCCAGTCGTACGCGAACGTCTGCTGCGCCTCGTTGTCGACGTGGACCACACGTGCTTCGAGGTCGACGTGCGTGACGTGTCCGAGCACGACACGCACGTTGCGCTCGCCGGCGACGATGGCGCGGATCGGGGAAGCGATCTCGGCGGGCGAGAGACCGGCCATCGCCACCTGATAGAGGAGCGGCTGGAAGAGGTGATAGTTCGCGCGGTCGATCAGCGTGATGTGGACGTCGGTCCCCGCGAGCGCCTTGGCGGCTCCGAGCCCGCCGAAGCCGCCTCCGACGATGACGACGCGTTTTGCTTCGGTGTTCATCGAAGTACCTGCAGAGGTTGTGGGGGCAACACCCCGCTGCGTCAATCCGGCTTCGGTGCCGCAGGCGCTGCCGCAGGCGCTGCCGCAGGCGCTCCTGGCGGTGCGAGTTTTCCGTATCGGCACGCCGGGATCGCCGTCGCGTAGCAAGCGTCGTCCATAGTGGCATCACCCCAAGAAGGAGGAGCGAGATGACGATCCTCGAGACTTTCGCCGTCGTGCTCGCCGTCTACGGCGTCGTGTTCCTGGCCCATCACGCGACCCAGGCCCTCGAGCGAACGGCCGATCGCGGCTGACTGTATGATCGGTCGGTCCCGACCGATCGGGTGAGCTGTTCGCCCATCAATTGAGACGTGCGCGCTGCCGTCGCCGCGCTATGCGCCGCGTCGTGAAACGCTCCAGCATCGCGACGGTCTTCGGTTTTGCGCTTGTTGCGGCTTGCAGCTCGTCGGGGAATTCGAAGAACCCTGAACCGCCGCCGCCGCCGCCGCCGGTGACGCCCCGAGACGTCTTGCCGGCCGCCACGTGCCGTACGCCCGAGGCGCTTTCTGCCGGCGCGTGGTTCACGGACATCACCGCCGATTCGGGGCTCCGGGACGTTGGCGGCAACATTCGCATCGTCGCGGGCGATGTCGACGGAGACGGCCTCCCCGATCTCATCGTGCACGGCGTCCTCAGCAAGCGTGACAGCGCCGCCGCGCCCATGAAGCGTCTCTTCTTGAATCGTGGCAACGGCAAGTTCGAGGACGCCACCGTCGGCAGCGGCCTCCTCGACTCGCGCGACGGGCCGGCCAC
>JAYTOQ010000443.1:0-1964 GCA_043747665.1 Polyangiaceae bacterium
ACCTCGCTGGTGCCGAACTGTCCCGCGGTGGCCTGGCCGTTGCGGGTCCCGTTCCAGCGGCCGTGCTCGACGCAGAAGGCGTCGACCGGCGTGGTCTGCTTGCTCTCGATGATGAAGTCCTGGCCGATCTGCCGGTCCTGGTTGCCGCCTTTCACGATGGTGCCGGCGAGGACGAACACCGGGACGGTGCCCTTGTTCTGGATGACGAGCGTGTTGACGCTGCCGCCGTGCTCGACCTCGCGGACCTCGGCGGTGCCCTTCGCGAGCGCATCGTCGAGCGAGATCAAGGCGCCGACGTCGACCTGCGAGCGTGACGTCACCGGGAAGACGACGAGGTTGCCGAGGGTAGAGCCGCCTCCGATCGCGTGATCGTCGGCGTTCTCTGCCGCGTGCGCGGGCCCGCTCGCGGCGGGCGCAGTGCGGACGTTGGGGGCGGCGGCGGCCGGACCGCCGTTCGCTCCCCCGAACGCCTGCGGGTTGACGGGGGCGTTGGCTCCGCCCGCCGCCTCGACGGTGGGGCTGCTCCTATGCGGACCGGTGGCGGCGCCGGGATGACGCGTGCAGGCCGTGGTGGCGAGGAGAGCGATGGCGAGCGTTGTGACGGAGGCAGCGATCTTGGAGGTGCGGCGCATGAGGCGGTCCTTTCGGGTGGAACGTCGCGGAGACGCGCGAATCACGCGTTCGATTTGAACAAAATTAAAATTTAAAAGAAGTCACACTCTCGCGTGCTCGCGCGACGTGAACGCGCCGGAGGCTCCGGTCACTTGCCCCATCGACTGCAGTCGAATTCGCGCTCGCATTGTCGCGCGGTGAGCTGGAACACGGCGTCTCCGGACGGGAGGATCGCAGCCCCGGTGGTATTCATGGTCGGTCATGCGCCGCTCGTCTCACGCCGTCGCCGTCGCCGTCGCCGCGCTCGTCGTCGCGCAGACCACGGCCTGCGCGATCCCGTCGGTGCCGGCGACGCTGCCGCCGCGCGATCGCGCGTGGATCGCGGTGCTCAGCGGCGAGATGCCCGAGGCCATCGAGCAGGTGGCGCGCCACTCGTGGATCGTCGGCAACCTGCCGGGCGATACCCCCGTGCGCTGGGAGCTGGTGGGCAGCGCGTATCGCTCGCAGACGCGTGACCCGTTCTCGTACTTCGGCGACGGCGACGTGGCCGTGCACGGGATCGTCGAGGGCACGGCCGCGGAGATACGTGCACTTTACACATGCCTCGACAAGGAGGTGCGCCGTTACGGCGAGCGCCATCCGACGTACTGGCCCATCCCCGGGCCCAACAGCAACACCTTCGTCGCCGAGTCGCTGCGCCACTGCGGGATCCATGTCGAGCTGCCCGCGACCGCCATCGGTCGTGATTACCGTGGACCCATCGGCGCCGGCGTGACCGAGTCGGGCACCGGCGTGCAGCTCGAGTCATGGCTGATCGGCGCGCGCATCGGTCTCCGCGAAGGCGTCGAGGGTCACGTGACCGGGCTCGCGCTCGGTGTGCACGTGTGGCCGCCCGGCATCACGGTACCGGTGAACCCCGGTCGCATCGGCGTCGACCTCGACGGCCACGTCACGCCCGAGAAGCGCACCTGGCTCTACGACGAGCGCGCCGAGGCGACGGAGCGCGAGCGCGACTACGGCGTTGCGGTCGCGCAGATGTTCGCGGGCGTCGCGCGCGTGAGGCGTCCCGACGACGCCGGTGGTCTCACGGAGCGCGCCACGGTCGGCCTGTCGGGGCGCGCGGTCTACACCAAGAAGCACCTCGGCTACGCGTTCGGCAGCGACTTCGAGGTAGGGATGGGCTTCCCCGCCGGCTTCGCGTACGGCGTTCACGTGTATCCTGCAGGCATCGGCTGGGCCTTCGGGCCGACGGGCTACGTCGCGATCTTCGGCGGCGCCGGCGTCTCCGGCGTGACCGCGCGCGTTCCCGGCGGGCTCGAGCTCCCGGTCGAGGCGCGGGCCGAGATCGACGC
>JAYTOQ010000444.1:0-8126 GCA_043747665.1 Polyangiaceae bacterium
CCTCGAGTTCGCGACCGTGCTCGCCGTCATCGCGAACGTCCCCGGCAAGAACGTGCTCCTGGCCGCCACGGCGGTCTGCGGAGCGGCAGCCGCCGCTACGTACTGGTTACGCGAAATCCGCGCCGCGCGCGACAGCGAGTCCGACGGAGCGCCGTCGCGTCGCACTCCAAGCGCTCCGAGCGCTCCGAGCGCTCCGAGCGCTCCGACGAATGCTGGCAAGGCGCCGCTTGCGCTTCGCGTGCCGTCGATGCTGCTGCCGCCTCCGTCGTCGCGGGCTCCATCATCCGTCTCCGCGCCGGCTTGATTTACGGCGCACGACGCGCTCGTAGATCACGCGTCGCGGTCGCCCGCTCCACGCGGCAACGACATCGGCGACGGTCTTCGCGTGCGTGCCGCCTTCGAGCTCGCGATCGATCCGCACATCGATCGCGTCGTCGTCGATCTCCTCGCTGCGCAGGTCGGGCGACCAGCCGCCGAGGACAATGGCGATCTCGCCGCGCCATGCGTCACGGTCCTTCGCGAGCGACGCGAGCGTTCCGCGCACGATCTCCTCGTGGACCTTGGTGAGCTCGCGCGCCACGCATGCGGGGCGCTCGGGCATGGCATCGGCGAGCTCGGCGAGGGTGGCCTGCGTGCGCTCCGGCGACTCGAACATGACGACCGGCTCGGGCGTCGCGCACAGCATCGCGACGCCGTCGCGCCGTGCGGCGCCGTCGCGCGGGAGAAATCCCACGAAGCGAAAGCCGACGCCCGTGGCGAGCCCGCTCGCGACCAGCGCCGCCAGGACCGCGCTCGCGCCCGGGATCGGCACGACGCGCGTGCTCGCGGCGATCGCGGCCTTCACGAGCGCATCGCCGGGATCGCTCACGGCCGGCGTTCCGGCGTCGGTGACGAGAGCGATGGAGGCACCGGCCTCCAGACGCTCGACCAGCTTCGCGACATCGCGCGCCGTCGAGTGCGCATGCAGCGCATCGAGCGGCTTGCCCTCGATGCCGAGGTGCGAGAGGAGCTGGCGCGTGCGGCGGGTGTCCTCGGCCGCGACGCGATCGCAGCTCTTGAGCACGTCGATCGCGCGCAGCGTCAGGTCGCCGAGGTTCCCGATGGGGGTGGCGACGACATACAGGGTGCCTGCCACGTCGCTCTTCGCTTCCTGATCAGAGCGAGTCGGTGGCGTCGCCCATTTCACGCTTCAAGTAGTCGCGCAGGCGGCCGAGCAATCGCTGCTCGAGCTGGCGGACGCGCTCACGCGAGATGCCGAACTTGTCGCCGAGGTCCTGGAGCGTGAGCGGATCATCCGCGACGAGGCGCAGATCGAAGATCGCGAGGTCCTTGTCCTTGCCGATGAGCGTGCTGCGGAACTCGGCGAGCTTGTCCTTCACGAGCGCCTGGAGCTCGTTGTCGGCCATCTGCGCCTCGGGCCCGGCGCCGACGCTCGGCATCATGTCGATCTTGGCGATCGACCGGCCGTCGGCATCACCCACGGGCGCATCCAGCGATTTCTCGCTCTGCGCAAGGCGGACATCCATCTCGGCGACGTCGCTCTCCGGGACGTTGAGCTGCTTTGCGATCTCCTCGTTGGTGGGTTCGATGCCCATCGCCTGGAGCTCGGAGCGCTTCTTCCGCAGGTTGAAGAACAGCTTTCGCTGCGCCTGTGTGGTGCCCAGCTTCACGAGGCGCCAGTTGTTGAGGATGAACCGCAGGATGTACGCGCGGATCCACCATGCCGCGTAGGACGAGAGCTTCACACCGCGGTACGGGTCGTAGCGCTTGACCGCCTGCATGAGGCCGATGTTGCCCTCTTGCACGAGGTCCATGATGTTCTTGTACGCGCGGCGGTATTCGTAGGCGATCTTCACCACGAGCCGCAGGTTCGCGGTGACGAGGCGCGCGGCGAGCGCGGGATCCTGCGTGGTGATGAACTTCGATGCGAGCTCGTGCGTCTCCTCGGGAGTCAGCAGCGGGTGCCGCTGGATCTCGCGCAGGTACGCGGCCATCGGATCGAGGCGCTCCATCGAGGAGCTGACGCCGCGCGCGAGATCGCGAGAGACGGGCGCCGAGTGCACCTCGGCGTCGGGATCCGCACCTTCGACCTCGTCGTCGGGCTCGCTGTCACGCGGCTCGCCGACAGCGTCGTCGTCGCCTGCTACCTCGGCGACGCCGTCGTCCGCGTCGGCGTCGCCCGGGAGCGCGCTCTCCTCGGTCTCGCTTCCTTCGGTCTCGCTCGCGTCGGTCTCGCTCGCGTCGAGGTCGTCCTTCGGAGGAGCCGCCTTGGTCGCCTTTTTGGGCTTCGCGCGCGCGCTCGAGGCCGCTTTCTTCGCGGGCGCGCCGGCGGTCGAAGTCTTGGGCGAGCGGGGCACGAGGGCCGATCTACCACGCTTTTCACCGGTAGAGGAACACCGTCGCGGCCATCGCGAGCGCCATGAGCAACGCGAGCAACACGTCGTGTCCGAGGCTCGTTCCGGGCCGCGCACGTGAGCGCGGAGCGACGCTCGCACGCGAACCGCGCGCACGCGGCGCGTGGCCCGCCGCGCCGATCTCCGCCTCCGCCGTGGCCGCGCGCGGGCCGTCGGCGCCCGCTGCAGTGGAAGGAATCGCCCAGAGCTCCATGATCGCGACTGTGGGGCTGATAACGCGTCGCGTCAATGGGACCCCTGCGCACAGCGCAAATCCTGATGTTCTCGCTACTTGTGACGTGTCGACGTTGACACAGGCGCCGGCCGCCGTATCCTCCACCTTCGTGAAGGCCGCTGCGCCGGAAGGCGCTCTTGCCGCGTTCGCCGAGCTCGGACTCTCGAGCGCCGACTTCGACGCGTTCCTCGAGTCGACCGGACCGCCCTCGCGCGCCGGCCAGTCGGGCCGCCCCGTGCCTGCGGCGCAGCGGCGCGCTCTTCGAGAGCGCATCGAGTTCTGGGCGCGTGGCATCGTCCCGCGCCTCGAGCAGCTCGGTCTCGCGCTCGAGGTGGTCGTTCCGGACGAGGTCGATCAGCACATCTCGTCGCGTGCGCCGCGGGCGATCGCGCAGCGCGTGGTCTTCGTGCGCGATCAGTTCGGCCGCTCCGGCGTCCCGCGCATCGCCCCCGACGTCGACCCGCTACGCGGTCATGCGTATCTGGCGCTAACCATCGACAGCGTCCACGTGGAGGTCGCGCTCGAGATCTGTCCCGAGGCCGAGGCCGATGTGAAGAACCTGCGCGCGCGCCTCGGTGACCCCACGCGTCTCCTCGAGCTGACGACGCTCTTCGAGACGTTGCCGCAGGAGTTCGCCATCGGCGTCATCGGCGTACCGAGTTTCCCCAGCGCGGAGAACGCCAGCGCCGACGACGTGCGCGCGCTCCTCGACGACAGTCAGCGCAGCCGCCGCGCGCTCTGGGTCGGATGGAGCGTGAAGCGCGAGGTCGCGCTCGCGCACTCCAGCGATCTCGACGAGCAGCTGGCCGATGCGCTGGTGGTCCTCGCGCATGCGTACAAGCTCCTCGCATGGGCGCCCGACAACGACCTCATCGGCGCAAGCCGTCGCGGCGCGTGGCGTGCGGGTCGTGCTCGCAACGAAGAGCGACGCGAGCGCGGCCGCGAGGAGCGCCGCAAGCGAAGGAACGTGCGGAAGAAGCCGGTTCGCATCGAGGGCACCCGTCGTGAGCGCGAGGATGCTCGCCGCCTGTTGACCGTCGCCGAGCGCGAGGGCGCCGGCCCGACGTCACGTGCGACGGGCGCGCGCGGCGCCGCCGGCGAGGAGGCCCCGACCGAGGCCGGCGACCGCGGTCGCGGCGAGGGTCCGGGGCGCTCGGTGCCCGCGCGTCGCCCGATGCTCCAGACGATGATGCGCGCCCGCGGCGCTCGACCGGCGCTCTCCACCGAGGTCGACCCGAAGGTAACGATCGAGAAGGGGACGCGCGTCAAGGTCCTCGCCGGGCCGTTCGCCAACAAGGTCGGCATCGTTCAAGAGCTCGACACCAAAGGCCGTGCGCGCGTTCGCCTGGGCCTCCTGGCAGCGACCCTCGATCTCAAGGACCTCGTCGCGAGCACGGAGGGCACCCGCCCGATGCTGGCCAGCTCCCACCGCCGCCCGCGCAACGTCCGCTCGCGCTGAAGAGAGGACGAAGTCGGCGACGGCCGGAACGGCGGCCGGAGCTGAGCATCCAACGCGAGGCTCTGGTATGAATCACCGCCGTCGTCGTGCGTGAAACTTCGTCAATAGATGCGTCGGACCCCGTGGCGGCGTTCCCCGTCACGCTCGCCGGTCAGTTCCGAAGGCACCTGCCGCGCTACGTGGCCGGCACCGTGGTCCTCGCGACGTTCCAGCTCGCGCTGAACCGCATCGATTGGATGTCGAAGGCTGCCATCGACGCCGTCTTCGGCGGGACGCCCGAGCAGGTCACGCGGCCTGCGCTCTTCATCCTCGGCCTCGCCGTCGTGGCGTTCGTCGCGCGGGTCGCGAGCCGCTGGTTGATCTTCAATGCGGGCCGCGACGCCGAGTACCAGCTGCGCGCGCTGCTCCTCCATCGGCTGCATCGGCTCGGCACCGCCTTCTACCGCACGATGTCGGCCGGCGAGATCATGAGCCGCTCGACCGGCGACCTCCAGCAGGTGCGCCTGCTCCTCGGGTTCGGCATCCTCAATGTCATCAACGTGACGCTCGCCTTCGCGAGCGCACTCCAGGTCATGGTGAAGGTGAGCACGAAGCTCACGCTCGTATCGTTCGTGATGCTGCCGTTCATGGTTCTCATCACGCGCTCGTTCTCGCGGGCGATGTTCGCGAGGACGCGCACCAACCAGGAGACGCTCGGCAAGCTGAGCGACGTCCTCCAGACCAACCTCGCGGGCGTGCGCATCGTCCGCAGCTTCGCGCTCGAGAAGCGCGAACGCGGTCGTTTCGACAAGGTGAACGGCGCGTACCTCGACGCGAGCCTCGCGCTCGCGCGCATCCGCGGCCTCATGGGACCGCTGGTGGGCGCGACCAGCTCGCTCGGCGTGCTCGCGTTCTTCTGGTACGGCGCGTCGCTCCTCCAGCGCGGCCCGGGCGACGGCGGCATCAGCCGCGGCGACTTCTTCGCGTTCTGGCTCGCGTACGGCCGCATGACCTGGCCGATGATCGCGCTCGGCTTCTCGATCTCGATCGTGCAGCGCGGTCGCGCCGGCTACGAGCGCCTCAAGCAGATCTTCGACGCCGTCCCCGAGGTCGCCGACGGTCCGCTCCGGGAACCGGACGACTTCGACGGCGCCATCTCGGTACGCGGCCTCTCGTTCGCCTACGGCGATCGCAAGGTGGTCGACGACGTGTCGTTCGACGTCCCCGCGGGAAAATCGATCGCCATCGTCGGACGCACGGGGGCCGGTAAATCCACGGTCGCCATGCTCCTCGCACGGCTCCTGCCGACACCGTCGAAGACCGTGCTCATCGACGGCAAGGACGTCTGTGACCTCCCGCTGTCTGCCGTGCGCAAGGCCATTGGCTACGCGCAGCAGGACGCGTTCCTGTTCTCGACCACGGTCGCGCGCAACATCGGGTTCTGCCTCGACGATGCCGACTCGGACGAGGCCGTGCGGCGCATCCGCGAGGCCTCGCGCGAGGCTCAGGTCCTCGAGGAGGCGCTCGGACTGCCCGAGGGCTTCGAGACTGTCGTCGGCGAGCGTGGCGTGCAGCTCTCCGGCGGCCAAAAGCAGCGCATCGCGCTCGCGCGTGCGCTCGTGCGCGAGCCGAAGGTGCTCGTCCTCGACGACCCGCTGTCCGCGGTGGACGCCAAGACGGAGTCAGCCATCCTCGACGCCGTCGAACGCCAGGCAGCCGCCCGTACCGTCGTGCTCATCACGCATCGCGTGGCGGCGGCGTCGCGCTGCGATCAGATCGTGGTGCTCGACGAGGGCCGCGTGCTCGAGCACGGCACGCACGACGAGCTCGTGCTGGCAGGCGGGCTCTACGCCAAGTTCGCGGCGGAGCAATCGGCGAAGTCCGAGCTCGACGCGGTCGACGTCGACGACCCCGCGCCCGTCCCCGGGACAGAGGCCCTCGCATGAGCGCCGAGCCCACCAAGAGCACCGAGCCTGTCGACCCCATTGCGTCCGTCGACGCAGCGAAGCCCGCGGCGGTGAAGCCCAACGACGACGCGGCGCAGTCCGTCGCGCTCTCGGCAGTGGAGGGCGCGCGCAAGGCCGCCGGCACGCTGCGCGACTTCCACGAGGAGGAGCGGCTCGGGCGCGCCTACGACGCGCAGCTCCTCGCGCGGCTGTGGCCGTTCATGCGGCCGCACGCCAAGTTCCTCTATGCGTCGCTCGCGATGATCCTGGTCTCGGCGGGGCTCAACCTCGTCCGACCCGTAGTGATGGGCCGTCTCGTCGCCAACGCGCAGGACGACCATCCGCAGGGGCTCCTGCGCTACGGCATCATGCTCTCGGTCCTGGTGGTGGGGACGCAGCTCCTGAGCTTCGTGCAGATGTACACGATGCAGATCGCCGGAGCGCGCACCATGGCCGATCTCCGCGCGCACATCTTCGAGTTCATGCAGCGCCTCGAGCTGCGTTACTACGACCGGACTCCCGTCGGGCGCCTCGTCACCCGCGCCACCAACGACGTCGACGCGGTCGGCGAGCTCTTCGCCTCAGGCGTGCTCAACGCCATCGGGGACCTCGTCGCGCTGATTGGGATCGTCATCATGATGATGGTCCTCGACGTGCGGATGTCGCTCATCGCCTTCGGCGCGCTGCCGGTGGTGGGCGTCATCGTGTGGTACGTGCGCGGCCGCGCGCGGCAGGCCTATCGCGACATCCGCGTGAAGACCGCGCGCCTCAACGCGTTCCTGAACGAGCAGGTCTCGGGCATGAGCGTCGTTCAGGCCTATGCGCGCGAGAAGGGCATGGCCGCGGACTTCGACTCGATCAATGTCGAGTATCGCGAGGCCAACAAGTCCTCGGTCTTCTACGAGGCCGTGCTCGACGCAGCGATCGAGATGGTCGGCACCGTGTGCATCGCGAGCATCCTCTGGTGGGCAGGGCTGAAGCGCGTGAGCGATCCGCACATCACGTTCCCGCTCGTCGTCGTCTTCACGCAGTACATCAAGCAGTTTTTCGAGCCCGTCAGCCTCCTCGCGACGCGTTACACGGTGCTCCAGTCGGCGATGAGCGGCGCGGAGCGCATCTTCCAGCTCCTCGACGAGAAGAGCCTCGAGCCCGCGGGCAAACCGACGGCGGCAGGGAGCGCTCCGGCGGTGGAGGGCGAAGCCGTCGCGCTCGATGACGTGACGTTCTCGTACAAGAAGGGCGTACCCGTCCTGCGCGACGTCTCGTTCACGGTGAAGAAGGGCGAGCGCGTCGCTCTCGTCGGAGCCACCGGCGCCGGTAAGACCACCGTCACGAGCCTGCTCTTGCGGCTCTACGAGCTCGACCGCGGTCATGCGCGCGTCCTCGGCAAGGACATCGCGTCGTACGACCGTCGCGAGCTCCGTGATCTCTTCTCCGTCGTCCCACAGGACGTCTTCCTCTTCGCAGGGACCGTCGCCACCAACGTCGCGATGAGCGACGACCGGCCCGACCTTCCGCGCGTCGAGCAGGCCCTGGCACGCATCGGTGCGCTCGACCTCTTCCTGCGTCGTCCCGGCGGCCTCGAGGCGCGCGTCGACGATCGTGGTGCGAACTTCAGCGCCGGCGAACGGCAGCTCCTCGCATTTGCGCGTGCACTCTACAAGGATACGCCGCTGCTGATCCTCGACGAGGCCACGGCGAGCATCGACTCCGACACCGAGTCACGTCTCCAGAGCGCGCTCGAGGCGGTCATGGAGGGGCGGACCGCTCTGGTCATCGCGCATCGGCTCTCCACCATTCGCGCCGTCGATCGCATCGTCGTATTCCATCGCGGCCGCGTCATCGAGACCGGGTCGCACGACGAGCTCCTCGCGAAAGGCGGGGTCTACGCACGCCTGTACCGCCTGCAATTCGCCGTCGAAGAGCTCGCTAAGCCCGTGCACCAAGAAGAGGCGAAGGTTGCCGGAATCACGTCGAATTCTTTCCCGTCTTGACGCCTCTATGCGATGGGGAGAATAGGGCGATCGCTCGCGAGCGTTACCTAGCCATCCCTCATCCCCCATCCCCCGTCCCCGCCATCCCTCATCCCCCATCCCTCATCCCCCATCCCCCCG
>JAYTOQ010000445.1:0-1530 GCA_043747665.1 Polyangiaceae bacterium
TGGCTGCTTCGCGGCCTGCTTCGCGGCGTGCGCGGCAGCTCCGAACAGGCCGGCGAGCGGCTCGGTGCACACGGCGATCGGGATCTTCTCGAGGAGCGGCCGCATGCGCCCCTTGTCGACGAAGGCATCGAGGAAGGGGCTCGAGCGCTTCTTGCGCGCGGGTAGGCCACCGGCGAGCACGTCGGCGAGGCTGGCCGATGCGCCTCCGCAGATGAAGAGTCCGGACGTAGCGAAGGACTTGAGGGCGAGGTTGCCAGCCTCGGCGCCGTAGACGCTGCACCACAGCTCGATGGCGCGCATCGCTGCCTCGCTCTTGCCCTGCATCGCGAGGTCGACGACCGCCACGTTCTGGTCCTTGGACTTGGCGACGAACGACGCCGCCGATGCCGACTCGGGCACGCGGAGGTCGCGCACGAAGAAGGTGTAGAGTACAGCGATCGCGGAGCCCGACGCGACGCGCTCGTAACTCACGTGGCCGTACTCGCGCGCGAGCAGCTGCCACAGCTCGGTCTCGACCGGCGTGCGGGGCGCGAAGTCGACGTGCGCGCCCTCGGTGGGGCACGCGACGTGGGTGGCACCGTCCCAGACGAACGACGCCTCGCCGAGGCCGGTGCCCGCGGCGATGACGGCGAGGTTGCCGCCGGTCTTCTTCGGCTTGCCGGCGTGGATGCTTCGAAGCTTGCTGGGGCTCGCCGCGATCGCGCCGAGCCCCACCGCCACGAGGTCGTTCAGCAGCGTCACGCGCCCGATGCGGAACTCGGCGGCGATGGTGGCCGCGTCGATCACCCACGGCAGGTTGGTGGTCTTGACGCGCTGATCGACGACAGGCCCGGCGATGCCGAAGCTCGCCGCGCGGATGCCACGCGTGACGTCGGCCTTCCCCTTCCCCTTCGCGCCCTTCGCGCGTGCGCCCTCGAGGAAGCGATCGAGCGCGGCCTCGAAGGTCGGGAACATGCGGCTCTCGAGGACGTCCTGGTAGAGGACCTTGCGCCCCGCAGCCTCGAGGAGCGCGAAGCGCGCACGGGTACCGCCGATGTCACCGGCCAGGATCGGGCTCGGGCTCGGGCTCATGGCGCCTCGCTTGTCGCGCCGCTGCGCTCGGTGGCGAGCACGATCATGGCGGCGACGCCGAGGGCGACGCCGAGCACGCGGCGCGTCGTGAGTGGCTCGCGGAAGAGCCCCGGCGCGGCGAGCGCCGAGAGCGCCACGCCGCCACCGAGGACGATGGTGCCGGTCGAGGCGACCGGACCGCCGCGCCGGAGCGCCTGGAAGATCAGAATGCTCGCGCCCGAGATGCATGCGCCCGAGAGCATGGCGTAGACGACGCCCGCCCGTGACGTCGCGACGTTGCCTCCGCGTAGGCCGAGCGCATAAACGAGCGCGATGCCCAGCGCCGCGGTGCCTTCCAGCACGAGCGCGCCGAGGGAATCTCCGATCCGCCCCGAGGCCGCGCGGAGAAGGAGGTAGTGCGCGGCGATCAAGCCGGCCGCGCCGAGCGCCGCGAGCTGCCAGGCTTCCATGGCGCCGCGT
>JAYTOQ010000446.1:0-1944 GCA_043747665.1 Polyangiaceae bacterium
CCTGGGGATTTTCCCAGTGATCGGGATGCCGATGGATGACGTAAGGGCAGAGGGCAACGATGGCGCCGGGCTCGATCGCGTATTTACCGAGCATGTCGGGCGCGATGGCCTGGCGCTCGAACACCCACGCGGGCGGATAGAGACGGAGCGCCTCTTCGATGACCATCTTCGTGTACTCGAGCGACCGCACGTCCTCGAGGACGGGATCGCGATCACCGAGCACACGTCGCGCCTCTTCACGCACGCGGCGCTCGACGTCGGGATGCTCGGAGAGAAGGCTGAAAGTCCACGAGAGGAGATTCGCCGTCGTCTCGTGACCGGCGAGGATCATCGTGATGATCTCGTCGCGGAGCTGCTGGTCGTCCATCCCGGCAAGCGCGGCGCTCGAGGCGCTCGAGGCCGCGTTCGGATCAGGCTCGTCGGTCGCCGCCATCAGCATGCCGAGGAGATCGCTGCCGAAGTCTCCGCTCTTCGCGGCCTGCGCGCGGCGCTCCGCGATCAGGCGGAAGACCACGTCGTCGAGCGTCTTCTTCGCCCGCTTGAAGCGGACGTTAGCCGGCGTCGGGATGTACGGAGGTACCCGGATCATCGACTCGGCGTAGTCGTTGGCCCAGTGCATCGCCACCTCGAGCGCGTGGCCGACGTCCTTCGCGTCGCCGTCCACGTCGGAGGAGAACAGCGTGAGGCCGACGATGCGGAACGTGAGCCGCATCATCTCGGCGTGGATGCAGAACGCCTTGTCGGCGCCCTCCGCGGTCCAGCGCGTCAGCATGTCCCGGGTGGCCATCGCCATCGAATCGGCGAAGCCGGCGAGCTTGTCGCGATGAAACGCCGGCTGCGCGAGCTTCCGCTGGCGGCGCCAGTGATCGCCCTCGCTGGTGAGCAGTCCTTCGCCGAGCACGATCTTGAGGCCCAGGTAGTTCCGGCTTTTCGTGTAGCCCTTCGGGTTGTCGACGAGCACGTGCTTCACGATGTCGGGATCGTTGACCAGGTAGTACTGGAACGGCCCGAACTTGAAGCGCACGACGTCGCCGTAGCGCTCGCGCGACTGCAGGAAGAGCGTGAGCGGATCCCGCCACGCCGGCAACACGCTGCCGAACCAGGGCAGGCCTCGCGGTCCGGGGGGGTGAGGGCGGCCGCTTTCGTCGTGGTCACTTCGCCGACGTCCTTCATCGCTCACCTCGCCAAGCGCGTCGGAACGTGAGACGTTCCTCATGTTTGGACCCCAGAATCTGAGCTTTCCCTCATGTCTGTCAACTCGGAATGAAGAAGCGCGCGCCGAATGTGGATACGGACGGGACCCCCCGCCGCGTTCCCACCCAGGAACGCGCGAAGAAACGCGTCGAGCGCATCATCGACGCGGCTTCGCACGTCTTCGCCGAGCAGGGCTTCGACGCGGCGACGATGGAGGCGATCGCCGCCCGCGCCGAGACGTCGATCGGCTCGATCTACCAATTTTTCCCGAATAAACCGACGCTCTTCAACGCCCTCGCGCGGCACTACAACGAGAAGCTGCGCGCGTTCTTCGACGTGCTCCTGAGCGGCCCGCTCCTCGAGCAACCATGGGCCGACGTCCTCGATGCCGGCATCGACGCGTTCGCGCTCTTCCACGAGCAGGAGCCGGGCTTCCGCGCGGTATGGGTGGGCCTGCAGGTAACGCCCGAGGTGATCATCGAGGGCGAGGCCGTCAACCGCGAGCTCGCCAAACGCATCGAGACGGTCCTGGCGGCGAAGCTGCTGAATCTTCCGGCCAGGATGCGACCTGTCGTCGCCACCATGATGGTGGAGATCCTGACGGCCATGCTCATCGTCTCAGCGCGCCGCCCCGCCGAGGCCAAGGCGCTGATGACCGAGACGAAGGCCCTGCTTCGCCGCTATCTCGCGCCTTACGAGGGCGAGGGCGAGGGCGAGGCCCAGCCGGCAGCGAAGCCATCCGACGCGCGC
>JAYTOQ010000447.1:0-3690 GCA_043747665.1 Polyangiaceae bacterium
AGGCACGAGAGGCGATCTTCGAATTCATCGAGGTCTTCTACAACGGGACTCGCCGCCACTCGACCCTCGGGTACCTGAGCCCGGTGGAGTTCGAGATGATATTTAATCAAGAGACGAGTACACAGAAGCGGGCAGCGTAAACAGACTGTCCACGGATCGGGGCAGGATCAGACGAAGCTGAAGGGCGGGCTGGCGGAACGACGACGGGAGGCGAAGCAGGCTTCTCAGCACTGAGAGGCGGAGCGGCGCGTGCGGACGACGAAGTAGCGGCGGTCGGCCGTGCATCGACGGACGGTCGCGTGGTGGCGGCACGCGGCGGTGTAGCGGTGGTACTCGGCTCGACCGGCTTCGTGAGCGCCGACTGCGTCGAGGGCGGCGTCGGAACCGGGCTTGGTGCAAGCGCACCGGCCGTGGAGGGCTCGCTCGCGCTCATCGCATTCGCAGGTGTACTCGGCGGCGTGATGATCGGACTGACCGAGGAACCCACGCCGAGCGGCTCGTCGCCGCGCGCGCGCATGAAGAGCCACGTGGCTCCGCCCACCACGACGAGCCCGAGGAGGAGCGCCGCCATGAACGTCGCCGACTTGGTGCCGCGTGGAACGCCACGCGGCACGGTCGTCAGGTCCGAGCCTCGCGCAGGGTTGGAACGAGGCTCACGGACCGTGTCGGTGCTCTCGCCTTCGGTCGTCGGGCGCAGCATCGGCATGGTGTCGGCCGCGCCATTGGGCCGGTGCGCCTTGGGCGGAAGATGCGCGTCCGCTTGATATTGCGCGGCGTCGACGCCCGCGGACTCGGGCGTCCGTCGCGGCGGCGGACGAACGGGCTTGCCGAGCGCGCGGAGCGTTGCATCGAGCACGTCTTCGGGCGGCGGTCCGGGATCGGTCAGCTCGGTGGGGCGCTTGCTCATGTCGATCACTCGAACTTCACGTCTGAGGGGCTGAGAACTGGCCGACTCTTGCTCGAGCTCGCGGGAGCTCGTGCAGGCGCCGCTCTCGCGGTCGGTGTCACCGCGATCTTCGGCGTGGCGGACGCTGGTGCGGCCGTGGTCGTGCTCGCGCGCGCAGCACCTGCGTCGTCCTCGAACGCGGACGCGGCTGAGGGAACGGCGGATGGAACCGCGGGCGCCTGCGCGACCGGCGACGACCCGGACATGTTCAGCGCAGAGGACGGGGCGAGAGGCGGCGGAGCAACGGCCACGCGCTGGATACTGGTCGCGGGACTGGAGGATGTCGCGGCACCCGTGCCGCGCTTCCCTCCCACCACGAGCGCGAGCGCCACGATGACCCCCGCGACGGCGACGGCGAGGGGCAACGCTCTCGGCTCGACGAGCCGCTGCAAACGCCTGAGGCTCGACGGACTCGACGCGCGTTGCGGTCTGCCCTTAGGTCGCGCCGTAGGTCGCGCCGCCAGCTCCTGGGACTCCGGGGTCGCCGCCTCGCGCGATGGCCTGCCTGCCATCGGATCAGGCGCAACGTAGGGGGCCACTGGAAGAACCCTTTGACCACCGACCTTGCGGGTTCGCCCGAGGTGGTGCGAGAGCGCGCGGTCGAGGTCGTTCGCGAGCGCGCCTCCACCGAGGGCGAGCGGCCGGCACTTCTGCGCGGACGTGACAGCGCACCGGCCGAAGTTTGCGGTTTGCCCAGCAGCGGCACCACCAGACGATGAGTTTCTCCGGGGCGAGCGTCGGTGGGAGCAGCGCCAGCACGTGAACGTGCCACGCGCCGCTCGGTGCTCGATCGAGCGCGCAGAGCAGGCCGACCCTCGGCGCTCGCTTGCCGACGACGCGCACGAAGTCGGCGAGCTTTGCGCGGACATCGGACTCGTCGCCAGACCGGCAGGTCAGCGTGACCGAGAACGCGAGCGGTCGGTCAGCACCGCGCCGTCTGTCGTGCAGCGCGCCGAACATGAGCCTGCGCCTGATCGACACCGCGAGCTTCCACGCCGAGACGCCTCGCCGGCACTTTGCGTGAGCGCAGCGGGCGCGGACCATACACCTCGCGGCGGCATCGCAGGGTGCTACGCACCCCTGACGGGTACGAGCACCGAGCGATGCTTCGGACTCACTTGCTAAAGCACTCCCTCCGGGAGACGTGAGTCCTTCGCTTCGCTCAGCACTCGTCAAGATGCCGGCGCAGGCGCACACGCATGGCCGTGACGGATTGGTTGATACTTTCTGGTCTGGTCCAGCGGCGCCGAGCGTGAGGCAGTACGGTAGAGCGCTCATCGCGAACCGCTCGATCTCGAGCCCACGGTGGTCAATGCTGGCGGGCGCGGTAGGCTGCGATCATGCGAGGTCCTGACGACAAGCCCGCGCCCAGCGAGGATGACGATCTCATCGCGTTGGCGATCGACGCCGCACCGTACGACGATCGAGCGGAGTCCGAGGAGGAGCGCGCTGCCGTCGCCGAGGCGCGTGCCGAGCCTGACGGTTTCGTCGAGGCAAGCGAGCTCGCGCACGTCCTCCAAGCGTGGTCGCGCCCGAAGACGGGATGAGCCGTCGCGTTCTCTGGCACCGACGCGCGATTGCCGATCTCTTGAACGTGGCGGATTGGCAGACGGCCGCTCGCATCGACGCCGAGGTGCTCTACTTCGCCGAGAGCGGTCGCGGCACCGTGAAGCGCGTGCGTTCGGACGACGGGCCGGACGAGCTTCGGCTCTATGCGGCCCCGCCGTACTAGGTTCGATTCCGGTACGACCGCGCGACTCGCACGATCCTCATCGAGCGCGTGGTCCGCTGGAGACCGTGAGGCGCTCATGCGGCGGCGCTCCACTCGATGATCGCGATTCCAAATTCGTCCACGTAGGGACGCCCCCGGAACTCCTCGATGGTCCTGCGAGGTGTTTTCTCTCTTTGTGCGCCACTCGGCGCGACGCCGAGTGGCACGGCGCGCAGCGCCCGCGGGCGGCCGGAATGGACCTCAGTCGCGCGCGTCGCCGCCAGCGTCGGGCGTGGAGCTCAGATCGATCGTCGCCTCGTTGGGGTTCGCGGTCGTGATGCTGCTCCCGCAGCAGCCGGCGGCGCTCTCCACGAGCGTGACGCTGCGCTTGAAGACCCGACCGTCCTTGAAGTCGATCTCGATGTCGCATGGCCCGCCGCGTCTTGCCGAGAGCGCGGTGCGAGCGCATCCCATCGGATACGAGGCGGAGGCGCTCTCAGGGCAGGAGAGCTGCGCGTCGACGCAGGCGACGCCGCTCGTCTTCAGCTCGCGAATGGCGTTCGGTGGCGCCTCGATATCGAGCCCCCGCGCGGGGAAACAACTGCACTCGCTATGTCCGCATCCGTCGAGGACGCTCATGCAGAGCGAGAGCGCAAAGAGAACGGACGCGGGAGGTGCCATCTCTGGCGCCCCGGTGCAGGCTTCGTACCGTCTGCGAAGCACCTTGATTCTGAGGGCGCTTGCCGGGCGAGGCGTGACACCGGTGTCGCACGAGCGACTCGCGCTCGCTTGTGCGCGGCGCGGACGTCCGAACGCGGAGGTCCGAACGTCCGGACGTCTCCATGTTCGGGCGCCACGAGCCCACGTTGCACATCTGCGGACTGACTGCCTCGCATCGACCCGTGCTCGTCCGCCCGCTGGTTCGAAGGATGGACGGCGATGCGCACACACGACGACGGGCCGCGGCCCACCGAACGAGCGCGCACCGTCTTGCGGCTCAGGGCGTGGCAGAAACACGGATTCATCCATCCTG
>JAYTOQ010000448.1:0-3301 GCA_043747665.1 Polyangiaceae bacterium
CGGCCGATCCTCCGTCCACACCGACCTCGACGGCCCCGTCGGACCCGGGGCTCGACGCGGGCGCTCCACGCACCGCCGACGGCTCCACGGACGGCGCGAGCAACGGAGTCGATGACGACGGCAACGGGCTCATCGACGACGCGTGTCCGGTGACCGCGTGCACGATGAAGCTGAGCGAGCCGATCGCAACCGGGCGCTTCGACGGACTCACGTTCCTGAAGGGCGCAGGCGACTTCGTCGCGTTTGGCCGGGTATCGACATGGTCGACGCCGGCCATGCAGAGATTCGTCAGCGGGACTTCGAGCGGTGCTCCCGCGCCGCTCGACGTTCACTCTCCAGAGATCCATGCCACCACGGTCGGCCGTTCCGGCGCGAGCGCAGTTTCGTATGAGAGGTACCTCGTCGACTTGCCGGGTCGGTCGTTTGCACAGCCAACCCGGTACCGGCGAAGGTCTGCGCTCAACCGATTGAGGACCTGGGCGCCTCAGCCCTCCCTCGTCTGCCGCTCGATGATGTCACGCCCGATGCTCACGCCCGATGCTCCGGTAGAGGAGGACGAGCTCGGGCGACTTCAGCCGCGTGAGGAGCTCCTCGTAGCCAATCAGAGCCTTTGCCACTCGACGACCAGGCGTCGCGTCCTTCGTGCTCACGGCTACGGGCACCGCTCGAGGTATCTTCGGTAGTGTGCCGGGGCGAGGACCGGCACGTCTTCGTTCTTGGTCACGCAGGACATCCAGTAGGGTCCCGCGAGCTTCATGAACGCTTCGTACTGGGCGGTCGTCGCTGTGCCCTCGTCGAAGTCGAACAGCTTGTCGAGGACCATGTCTTCGATCTGCTTCTTCGCCTCCTTGGGAAAGCCCTTCGTGTTTCCGAAGATGAAGACCTCGTCGCCGTAGGCCATGGTGCGGGCGAGCAGGATCTCCCCCTTGCCGTACTCGTCGATGGACGGGAACGCCGAGAGCTCGTTGCCCGTGAAAAGCTCGCGGACTTGGCGAGCTTCTTCGTTCGGATCACGTCCTGGTGGAGTCCGAGACGGCTCCTCCGCTCTGCGTCGATGAAGCGCTGCAGCTGCGGTCCGGCGTCGGTCCCCGTCCGGAACTCATCGAAATAGTCGAGAGCGGTCTGACGCGCGGGCCCAAACGGGAAGTCCATGAGGATCCAGCTCTGGACGAAAAGGTCATCGTCGAAGGCTGGGTCGCCCATGAAGAGCGTCGCGAGATCTTTCCGGCAGCGAGTGAGGGGCGGGTATTTGTCCTCCGCGATGCAGGCGATCCCGAAGATGAGCAGGTATCGGAAGGCGCGGCTGAAGTAGCCGATGCCCTCAGGTCCCGGAATGACCTCGGTCAGAAAGCCGTGGGCCTGCTTGGCGGCGCAGAGCTCCTCCAGGGTGAAGGCGGCGGGACTCACGCCGCCGGGGAGGTCGCGTGCCAGTCGGCCTTGTGCTTTGCCATCGCGCACGTCGAAAGCAGGCGTGGGCCCCAGATTCTACCGAGGAGAGCGCACCGAAATGCTGGGCCGCGGCCCGGTCCCATGTCGACGAGCCACCCGGCCACTTCACTCCGCATGGCGTGGCTGGGGGGATATCCTTAGACTGATCTCGCGTTCTCGTTCGTCACACGTGCAACGTCCCAGAGTGACCCATGAGCGAATACCAGTGCTACGAGTTCGTCGCGCTCGACAAGCCGCTGACGTCGAAGCAGATGGCGGCGCTTCGCGCGATCTCGACGCGTGCGGAGATTTCGCCGACACGCTTCTGGAACGAGTACGAGTGGGGCGACCTCAAAGCGGATGCGGCGAAGCTCGTGGAGCGCTACTTCGACGCGCACCTCTACGTCGCCAGGTGGGGGACGCATCGCTTGATGCTCCGCGCTCCCGTCGCACGCGTCGACGCGAAGCGGCTGCGCGCATACTTTACAAGCGACGCCGCGACTGCGCGGGTCGCGGGCCAGCACCTGATTGTCGATCTCCACAGCGAAGACGAAGGCGCGGACGACTACGAGGAAGGCGAGAGCTCGCTGGCCACGCTTGCGCCGCTTCGCGCGGAGCTGATGCGCGGCGATCTCCGCGTCGCGTATCTGGCATGGCTGCTCGCGGTGCGAGCAGACGGCATCAGCGAGAGGACCGTCGAGCCGGAGGTGCCGCCAGGCCTGTCGGAGCTCACCGCTCCGCAGAAGGCGATGGTGGAGTTCCTGCGCATCGATGAGGATCTGATCTCGGCCGCCGCGGAAGGCAGCGGCCAGCCCTCCGACGACCGCGCGGCGATGCGGAAATGGGCCCTCGCGCTGCCTCCGCGCGCCAAGGACGAATGGCTCCGTCGCGCGATCGACGCTCCCGACCTCGCGCTCGGCGGTGAGCTGCTGCGGGCGTTTCGCGCGGGGGCGAAGCTGGCGCCGAGGCTCGCCGGCCGGCGGACCGTCGCGCAGTTGCTCGCCGGCGCCGAGAAGCATCGCGGGCAGCGCGAGCGCGCCGAGACCGCACGCGCGGAGAAGGCGAAGCGGGCCGCTGAAGCCGCGCGAACGAAGCGTCTCGAGGCGTTGGCGAAGCGCGTCGACGAGGCGTGGGCAAAGCTCGAAGCGCTCGTCGCCGGTAGTGCGTACGAAGAGGCGGTCAAGCTCGCGAGCGATCTTCGCGATCTCGCGAAGCGCGACGGAGCGTCGGCTTCGTTCGGCCGACGCTTCGAGGCGATGCGGAAACGCCAACTTCGACGTCGCGGGTTCTTCGATCGGTGGAAACGCGAGAACGAGCCGCGACGATGGTGAGCGGCCGCGGAAAGGAAGCGCCCTCGTCGAAGTCAGACGACGCTCCGGCTGCATCGCCCGAACGAGCGACGCTGGCGGCGACTGTCGATGAGGAGGAGGCGCGGCTTCGGCGCCTCGAGGCGGAGTACGCCGAAACGAAAGCGCGCGTCGACGCGCTGCGCGCCAAGCTCGCGGCGCTCGACGAGGCTCCGAGAGACCATGGCCAGAGCCGCGATCCGGCCGCCACGCCGCCTCAATCGCCCGCGGAGAAGGTGAGGCTGTTCCGCCAACTCTTCCGCGGACGCGCCGACCTCTATCCGACTCGGTTCGTCAGCAAGAAGACAGGCAAGGCCGGCTATGCGCCCGCGTGCGCGAACAAGTTCGTCACCGGCGTCTGCGAGCTGCCGAAGGTGAAGTGCGGCGACTGCACGAACCAGGCGTTCCGCCCCGTCGATGACACCGCCCTGCTCGCGCACCTGCGCGGCAAACATGTGATGGGCGTCTACCCAATGCTCCCCGACGAGACTTGCTGGTTCCTTGCGGTCGACTTCGACAAGAGCACA
>JAYTOQ010000449.1:0-3857 GCA_043747665.1 Polyangiaceae bacterium
GCGTGGCCGGTCTCGCCGTCCGCGGTTTCCTTGAAGTTGCCGGCGATCTCGGGAAGGCCCTCGATGTCCGCCTGCTGTGCGAAGTAGAGGTAGCGGCGGTTTGCCTGCGACTCGCCTGCGAATGCATCTTTCAGGTTCTGGTGGGTCTTCGACCCGTTCAGCTGCTTGCTCATGATCAGTCTCCTTTTGCTGTCCGAATCTTCGTCAAGTGTCAGCGCCGCGGCACGGCTCGCAGAGTCCGCGGTACGTGCGCTCTTCGCGGAGGATGCGAAAGCCGGCGAGGCGCTCGTGTGCAGGAGGTGCGGGCTCGAACGCGTCGATCGGGATGTCCACGACGGCTCCGCACGCATCGCAGATGGCGTGATGATGCGGCTCGGTGTTCGGGTCGAAGCGCGCCGCGCGTGAGCTGGGATCGGCGTTCAGCGAACCGGTGAGCCCGCGATCGACGAGCACGTCGAGCGTGCTGTAGACGGTGGCGAAGCTCATGGTCGGGAACGCGCGGCGTAGCCGTTCGAAGAGCGCGTGCGCAGTCGGATGGCTGAGATCGTCGGCGAGCTCGCGCACGATCGCGATGCGCTGCGGCGTGAGCTTCAGCCCCGCGCGCTTGAGATCCGCGAGCATCCTGTCCGCGCGCCCCGTCATCCGGAGGCGAAGCGTAGTAAGAACGTTTCCAACTTGCAACGGGCGCCCGAGACGCGCCGTTTGGGCTGAATCAGTCTTTCTTGCGGCCGCCGAGGACGGCGAGCTTGAAGTACGAGAGCTGGCTCTTCGCCGCTTCCTTCAGCACCGAGAGCTTGTCCTCGTCGCGGGCGCTCTTGCGCTCGAGCAGCGCGCCGGACTCGTAGAGCTCGCGCGTCTTCGCGCGCTGTAGCTTGCCGCTCGAGGTCTTCGGGAGCACGCCCGGCGCGAGCGGCACCACGTCGTCGAGCGAGAGGTTCATGCCGTCGAGCACGGCCTTCCGCACCGCCGAGACCAGCGGCTGGTTCTGCCGGACGAGCTCCTTGGGATCGATGATCTTCGACGCGTCCTGCACCTCGAAGGCGACGACGACGCGCTCGCGATCGCGCTCCGTGTTGTCACGCGCACCGAACGCGATGACGTTGCCCTTGCGGACGCCCTCGACGTGGCCGGCCTCCCACTCGATGTCCTGCGGGTAGTAGTTGCGCCCGTTGACGATGATGACCTCCTTCGAGCGGCCGCAGATGAAGACGTGACCTCCGTGGAGGAGACCGAGGTCGCCGGTCCTCAGCCACTCGCCGGCAAACGCCTCGCGCGAGCGCTCGACGTCTTCCCAGTAGCCGGTCATCACGCTCGGCCCCTTGATGCGCAGCTCGCCGACATGATCCTCGGGGAGCGGCGTGGCGCTCTCGGCGTCGTCGGAGGCGAAGACCTTGATGTCGTGGTCGACGAACTTCTTCCCGCACGACACGAGGCGCACCGCGCGCGCATCGCCCTCGGGCACCTCCTTCGCGAGGTTCTCGGCCCAGAGCGTCTCGGCATCGACGTAGAGCGTCTTCATGCCCTCGCCGAGCTCGGTGAACGAGATGGCGAGCGACGACTCCGCCATGCCGTACGAGGGAAGGAGCGCGTTCTTCGAGAAGCCCACCTTCGCGAAGCTCGAAGCGAACGCCTCGAGCGTCTCGGGGCGAATCGGCTCGGCGCCGCAGCCGGCGACGCGCCAGCTCGAGAGATCGATCTTCTCGAGCTCGCGCTCGCGAATGCGCTTCACGCACAGCGCGTACGCGAAGTTCGGGCCGAACGAGATGCTGCCCTTGTGACGCGTCATCGCCTGGAGCCAGCTCACGGGCCGCTTCAAGAAGAGAAGGGGCGGCAGAAACACGATCGGCGTGCGGTAGAGGATGGGCGCCAGCACGAAGCCGATGAGCCCCATGTCGTGGTAGAGCGGCAGCCACGAGACGCCGACGTCGTCGCCCGTCATGTGCAGGCCGTCGTGCGTGATGCACTTCACGTTGGCCATCAAGTTGGAGTGCGTGAGCATCACGCCCTTGGGTCGTGACGTGGAGCCGCTCGTGAACTGGAGGAACGCGACGTCGTCCCCGGTGAGCTTGACGGGCTTGAGGAGCTCGAGGGACTCGCGGATGGCCTCGACGGCGACCACCTGCTCGAGCGCAGGCGAGGATGCCTGCACTGTGCCGAGCATGCGCTTGATCTGTGAGGTGGTGACGAGCGCGCGCGCGCCGGCCTTCGCGACGATGTGCCTCGTGTTGTCGAGGTAACCCTGGAGCTGACCCAGGCCGAGCGGCGGATATATGGGGACAGGGACGATCCCCGCGCGCATCGCGCCGAAGAAGCACAGGACGAAGTCCTCGGCGGCGGGCAGGATGAGCGCGACGCGATCACCCTTCTTCAGGCCGAGCGCCTGGAGCGCGCCGCCGTAACGCGCGCTCGCGCGCTCGAGCGCGGTGTACGAGAACGACGCCTCGCTCTGCGGCGGACGTGAGTCGCGGGCGAAGCCGGGCACGCCGTCCTCGGAAATGAAGCGGAACCCCAGGGTCGGGTCGGCCTTGGCGGCGTCCTCGAGGGCGGCTCCGAACGTGGGAAAAGAAGGAAAGGTACGGGCGGTCACGGGATGGCTCGTCAGGCCTACTTATACATCCCCCACGCGCTTCGTGCGCCCCCCTCGGGTAACGGTCGGAAAGCGTCTTTGACATCCGCGGCACACGTTCGCGATACTGTGAACCGAGACCCGAGGAGACCTAGCCGATGCCGCTCATCGAGACCGAGGAAGCCGCCCGCCGCCTGGCGCGCGCTATTGCGAGCGATCTCTCGCTGTACAACGAGGAGAAGATCGTGAACGGCGTCACCAACGACAACCTCTTCGAGACCCTGTCCGAGGAGATCGAGGAGGGCCGCGCGCTCTACAAGCGCCGCGTCGCGCCCGAGCTCTACCCGAAGAACTTCTACGATCGAGCCCTCGTCGACATCCTCATCAAGGCCAAAGGCCACATCAAGTCGAAGATCTGGTAGCCGGGGCGCCAGAGGCTTCCCAGAAAGCGGACGCGAGGATGGGGACGGCTGCGCGCACCATCCGGCTCGTGGTTCCCCGAGAGGCGGCAGGAGCTCGCCTCGATCGCTTCCTCGCCTCGACCTTGTCGGCGATGGAGGACGGACCGTCGCGCTCCGAGCTCCAGCGGTGGATCGAGCACGGCGGCGTGACCGTCGACGGGGTCGTGAAGAAGGCGGCCGAAAAGCTGCGCGAGGGATCGCGCATCGCGGTCGAGCCGGAGGCGCCTCCGCCCACTGAGGCGCTCGCTGAGGAGGGCATCGAGTTCGATGTGCTCTACATCGATGACGCGGTGATCGTGCTCAACAAGCCCGCCGGCCTCGTGGTGCATCCCGCGCGCGGCAATCGCACCGGTACGCTCGTCAACGGACTCCTGGCACGCGGCGTCTTCGACCCGCCGGACGGTGACGAGGACGTGGACGAGCGCCCGAGCTACTCGGTGCGGGCGCCCACGACGCCGCCTGCGAGCCCGGACATCGCGCCGACCTCGAGGATGCCGGGCCCCCCGGGCCTCTCGGGCCTCTCGGGAGCGGCGCCGTCGGGGGTGAAGGACATCGAGCGAAGCCGGCCGGGCATCGTTCATCGTCTCGACAAGGGCACGAGCGGCGTGATGGTGGTGGCCCGGACGCCGCGGGCGCGCGAGCACCTGAAGGCGCAGTTCGCGTCGCACACCATCGACCGCGAGTACGTCGCGATCTGTCTGGGCGACGTGCCGAAGCAGACGTTCGAGACCATGCACGGCCGTCATCCGAAGGACCGGCTGAAGTTCTCGTCAAAGGTGAAAATCGGCAAGCGCGCCGTCACGCACGTGAAGCCGCTGGAGAGCCTCGCG
>JAYTOQ010000450.1:0-6057 GCA_043747665.1 Polyangiaceae bacterium
GTAGAAAATGACCATTCCGGAGCCGTCGAAGAACAAGACTTTGAGCGCATCTTTTCGGCGACCGAAGAAGACGAAGAGCGCGCCGCTACGCGCGTCGTACCCGATCTGCTCCTTGGCCAAGCCCGCGAGGCGATCAAACGACAGCCTCTTATGCGGTGCACCGCATAAGAGGCTTTATGCCGAGCACATCGTTATGCGGAGCTGCGCGCCCCGCGAAGCTGCGCCGCTCGAGGATTCGGCTGCCATGACGCTGAAGCCGCGGCTGGCCTGCTCCGCATAATCGTGGGTCTCCTTGGCGGTCCGTCGCATCGACGGCGGCGCAAAGGGAGACCTCATGATCAGCGACTACTTCAAAGGAACCGAGCTGCTCGAGCGGATGCGCTCAGGCTCCGTCGGGCCGCACATCGATGGCTTCGCGAGCTCACTCGCAGAGGCGGGCCACTCGCGACATACCATCCGCGGATACCTCCGAGCTGCGGTCCACGTCGGGCGCTTTGCGGAGCGGCACGGGATCAAGATCGCGTCGTTCGACGATCAGATCCTCGTCCGCTTTCGTCGCCATCTCTCGCACTGCACGTGTGAGCCAAACAAGGGCGTGTTCGACCACACCATCGCGGCGGTCAGGCGGCTTCTGGCGTATCTGCGCGCGAAGGAGGTGATCCGCGCGGCGAAGTCCCGGAAGTCGCCGCACGCGTTCGCGGCGATCTCGAAGCGCTTCGCCGGTTGGATGATCCGTCATCGCGGGACGACGGCCAGTACGGTGCACCGGTACCAGCAGGTCCTCCGTCCCTTCCTCGCAGAGGTCGGCACGGTTCCGCGCAGGTACTCGATCGCACGGATCAGGACCTTTGTCATCGAGCAACTCGGGCTCGTCGGTCGTGCCGAAACCAGACTGACGGTGACGGCCATTCGAGCCTTCCTGCGGTTCCTTGTGGCCGAGGGCCGGGTGTCCTCCGGCGTGGAGCGGTGCGTGCCGACCGTGCCGCAATGGCGGCTGTCGTCGCTACCCCGCTACCTCGACGCGGCCGACGTCGCCCGCGTCGTCACCAGTTGCGACTTGGCGACGGGTCACGGACTCCGTGATCACGCCATCTTGTTGTTGCTCGCGCGGCTGGGCCTTCGAGCCGGCGACATCGTCGCGATGACGGTGCACGATATCGACTGGCATCGCGGCACGCTGCGCGTTCGAGGCAAGGGTCGTCGAGAGGTGCTCCTGCCGGTGCCCCAGGACGTCGGCAATGCCGTCCTCGCGTACCTCGAGCGCGGTCGACGAACGTCGACGAGCGACCGGTTGTTCGTCACTGTCATTGCGCCAATTCGACCGTTTGCGACGTCGGCGTCGATCTCGGACATCGTTCGCTTCGCTCTGCAACGTGCCGGCATCCGCAATGCTCCGAGCCGCGGCGCGCACCTACTCCGGCATTCGGCGGCAACGGCGATGCTCCGCGCCGGTGGCTCGCTCGAGACGATCGGCACGGTGCTGCGACACCAGTCGCCGGACACCACCGCGCACTACGCAAAGGTCGACGTCGCGATGCTCGCGCGGGTGACGCAGCCGTGGCCGGGAGCGTCGTGCTGAGTTCCGTCGTCGAACGCCACATCGCGCTTCATCACGCGACGGGGTTCCTCTTTCGCAAACAATCATGCCTTCTTCGCAGCTTCGCGCGGTACGCCGAGGCCAAGGGCGACAAGGTCGTCCGCGCGGCTACCGCGCTCGACTGGGCGGCGCAGGGCCCCACGGCGGGCACCCGTCACGGGCGGCTCGAGGTTGTGCGCCGATTCGCTCGCCTGACGCACGACGAAGACCCGCGCCACGAAGTTCCACCGCCGGGAGCGTTCGGACCCCAACCGCCCCGACGCACGCCGTTCATTTTCACCAGGACGCACATTCGCGCGTTGCTCAAGGCCGCTGCAGCGCTCGGCCCGCGCGGCGCGCTTCGGCCGAAGACGTACGTGACGTTGCTTGGTCTCATCGCCGCCACGGGTCTGCGCATCTCGGAGGCGCTCGCGCTCCAGCTCGACGACATCACCACCGCGGGCCTCGTCATTCGTCAGACGAAGTTTCGCAAGAGTCGCCTCGTGCCCGTGCACACCACCACCCGCCGCGCCCTCGGTGCGTATCTCACTGCTCGCGAGAACCACGCTGGCGACGACCACGCCGTGTTCCTGTCCGAGTGGCACACCGGGCTGCGCTACCCAACGGTCATTACGACCTTCCTTGCTCTCGTCCGTGGCATCGGAATCCATCCGGGTGCGGGAAAACGCGGGCCGCGCATTCACGACCTGCGCCACACGTTTGCGGTGCGATCGCTCGAAGAATGCACCGGCGATCGCGAGGCCGTCGCGCGCCACATGCTCGCGCTCAGCACGTACCTCGGACACGCGCATCTCGTTGACACGTACTGGTACTTGCAAGCGACACCACGACTCCTCGCCGATGTCGCCGCGCAGAGCGAAGCACTCGCCACAGGGGGAGCGCGATGACGCTCCTCGCGCCACACCTGACCGCCTTCCTCCACGAGCGGCTTCCGCGAGAGCGCCGGGCCAGCCCGCACACGTGCGATGCCTATGCGTATGCCTTTCAACTTCTGCTTGTCTTCGCGGCGAAGCGGCTCCGCACTCGGCCGTCGGCATTGATGCTCGAGCAGATCGACGTGCAACTCGTCCTTGCCTTCCTCGATCATCTCGAATCAGCCCGCGGCAACTGCAGCCGCACGCGCAACGCCCGACTCGCCGCGCTCAAGTCCTTCGCCCGCTTCGTCGAATACCGAGTGCCAGGCTCCGTCCAGCAGGTCCACTCTCTGCTCGCTATCCCGTCGAAGAAGATCGACGAGAAGCTCGTCGCCTACCTCACGCGCGAAGAGATGCAGGCCGTTCTCGACGCTCCCGACCCACGGTCTCGCGTTGGTACTCGAGATCGCGCGATGCTCCATCTCGCCTTCGCTGCCGGACTGCGGGTCTCCGAGCTCGTCGGCCTTCGCCTCGACGAGGTCGTTCTCCAGCCGCAGCCATCGATTCGCGTCCGGGGAAAGGGACGTCGAGAGCGCGTTCTACCGCTCTGGAAGACAACCGCCAAGACGCTGCGCGCATGGCTCGCGCTGCGCGGCGACGCGACCTGCCCCGAGCTCTTCCTCAACGCCCGAGGTGGTCCGCTCACGCGAGATGGCTTCGAGCACATTCTCGGCAAGCATGTCGCGACCGCCACGCTGAGGGCGCCGTCGATCGCGAAGAAGCGCGTGTCGCCGCACGTGCTCCGACATTCTTGCGCCATGAACACGCTGGAGGCGACGCACGACATCCGAAAGGTCGCTCTCTGGCTGGGCCACGCCAGCGTCCAGACGACCGAGATCTACGTTCGCGCCGACCCAACCGCGAAGCTCGAGGCGATCGACTCCGTGCTGCCGCCCGCCCTCCGACGTGGCCGCTTCCGCGCGCCGGACAAGTTGCTTGCTGCGCTGCGGCCATCTCGGACCGGCCCATGATTATGCGGAGTCGTCGGCACCGTTCTCTCCGGCCGCGCGGCCCGCCGAGCCACGCAGCTCCGCATAACGATGTGCTCGGCATAAAACCTCATGTCGATGGGCTCGAGCGCGAGATAGATCTCGACGCCGGAGGGAATCATCGGCCGCTCCCGAGCGCCGACACGACGTCACGGAGCAGCTGCGCATCGAACCCGCGGTGCACCGCGATGACGGCGCTGCCCACACGAATCGCAATCGCGCCCTCGACCTGCTTGGCGCGACGAACCACCCGCGCCATCGTCACCGTCGGTCTCGACCGCCGGCGCCGTGTCTTGCTCGGCGATGACCGCCGCGCGAGCTCGCTCGCCCACCACCGCAGCGTCGTCGGCCGGTATCCGGCGCCCGCCTTCGCGAACTCCTCCGCCGATTGCCCGCTCTCGCGCCATGCCCGCACTCGCTCAGACCACTCTGCAGCCCGCGTCCTCATGCATCGCAGCATGCCCCCGGCACGTCATCCGCGGAAGGACGGGTCCTCACGCAGGGGATACGGTCTTCCATCCGCCGGACGGCGGCGACGGCGGTTTCACGTGCCCGGTGCCTGCGTTCGGCGGCGCCACCGTGAACGCCACGGTCATGTCCGGCTCTCCACCCGCGGCAACGGGCGGCGTCATCACACCCGGTACCTACGACCTCACGGGGCTCGAGCTCTTCCAGCAGACGTCGGGCGAGGATGACGGCGGCTCAAACGGTGGAGTCGCGATGGATCACGCTCGAGGGACGTTCGTGATCACCGCGGACATGATCAACTTCACGGAGACCGCGTCTCCACCGGGCGGCGGCGCAGAGGTTGTGACTTCGTACGTCGCGAAGCAACACGTGAGCGATGTCTTCCTCGTGACCGAGCAGACGTGCCCCGACACGGTGCAGAGCCAGACCCCCTTCACTGCGACAGCCACTACGGTCCGGTTCCACACGGCTCAGCTGCGCAACGAGATCTTCACGCGCCGTCCGTGAGCTCACCGCGGTGGCGCAGGTGCCTCCAGTTCTACGCGCAGGCCAAGACGCCGAGCATCCAGATCACGGCCAGCGGCGCCAACCACATGAGCTTCCTCGACGACGTGTCGACGTGCGGCTTCACGTGCAGCTTCTGCAACGCGGCCACCGCATCGAACGCCTCCGTCAACGGAATGGCGAGGGCGTTCATGGTCGCCCTCTACGAGCGCCACCTCCGTGGCAATGTCGCCTACGACACGTAACTGACCGGCGCCGACGCCAAGGCGCGCTACGTCACGACCAATCAGGCCGCGCTCGTCTCGAAGTAACGAGCGTGAGCGTGACGGGGTCGTCCGCGCCGTTCAGCGCGCGCAGCGGAAGCCGACGAGGCGGGCGCGAGGCACACGTTGGGATCACACGGCGACGAGACGATGGCGGCATGACCGCAGCAGCTCGTGACGTTGCCGACGAGGCCGCGCTCGGCGCTTTCAACCCCTGGAGATCTGCGGGTTCCGCCGGTGTCCGGTGTCTTACACCGAGCACGCCTGACATTCTCCGCCGGCTCAGCGCGCTCGGGCGACGACCGCGGGGATGAAGTTGCCGGCGCGGTGAATGCCCGACGCGTCGTTCGGCATGTGCGATCGAGGCTGAGCGGGGGGCTGCTCGCCGACGAGGCGGAGGGCTCGTCCCGCCGGCGCGCCGGCGCCCCCGCGATGCCGCTCGAGCCGCAGGCGGAGGTTGTTCGGGCTGTCCGAGCTCCGGAGCGCATCCTCTTCGCTGATCCGTCCCGACGCGCACAGCGTGAAGAGCGCTGCATCGAAGGTCTGGCAGCCGTCGACCGCCGACTGCTCCATCGCGTCCTTGAGGACGTGGATCTCGTGGCGGCGAATGAGGTCCTTCACGCGCGGCGTGTCGAGCATGATCTCGAGCGCCGCAGCGCGACCGCCGCCGAACGCGGGGAGCAAGCGCTGCGCGACGATGCCGCGCAGGTTGAGCGAGAGCTGCGCGAGGATCTCCGGCTGTCGCTCGGCGGGGAAGAAGTTGAGGATCCGCTCGATGGCCTGATCGGCGCTGTTCGAGTGGAGGGTCGAGAGGCAGAGGTGCCCGGTCTCCGCAAACGCGAGCGCCGCCTCCATGGTCTCGGCGTCGCGGATCTCTCCGATGAGGATCACGTCGGGGGCCTGGCGCAGCGTGTTCGCGAGGGCGTGCGCGTAGGAGCGCGTGTCGAAGCCGACCTCGCGCTGGGTCACCACGCACTTCTTGTGCGGGTGGATGAACTCGACGGGATCCTCGATGGTGACGATGTGGCCCGTGGCCGTCGCGTTGCGGTGATCGATCATTGCCGCGAGCGTGGTGGACTTGCCGCTGCCGGTGCCGCCGACGAGCAGCACCAGGCCGCGCTTCGAGAGCATGAGGTCTGCGAGCGCTTGCGGATGACCGAGCTCGGCGAGCGTGGCGACCTTGCTCTTCACGAGGCGAACGACCATCCCGGTCGAGCCCTTGGAGCGGAAGACGTTCACGCGGAAGCGATTGCCGCCCACCGCGACGGCGAGGTTCATCTCGAGGTTCTTCTTGAACTCCTCGCGCTGCGCCGCCGTCATCA
>JAYTOQ010000451.1:0-7322 GCA_043747665.1 Polyangiaceae bacterium
GGGCTCACCGGGAGCGAGTCGCGCATCCACCTCTATGCGGGCGGCGGGTTCACGCAAGGAACACCGAAGCCCGCATCGAAGAAGTTCGCCATGTCGCTCAATGCCGGCGCAAGCTTCCCGTCGTCGGAGACGCTCTGGTCGAGCGTGGCCGCGCTCCAGAGCTACGACCTCGTGCTGCTCTCGTGCGAGGGCGACGAGAACGAGACCACGGCCGGCGCCGCGAAGCCCGACGCCTCGAAGCAGGCGCTCTACGACTACGCGAAGGGCGGGGGACGCGTGTTCGCATCGCACTACCACGAGGTGTGGCTGCGCAAATCACCGGAGGCATCGGTGAAGGCGATCGCGACCTGGGCCGACCCCGAGAAGGCGCCGCCTGCCGTCGGAAATCCCGCGACGACCGCGGTCAACGCCGATATCTCCGCGAGCTTCCCGAAGGCGGTCGCCATGAAGGAATGGCTCGGCAACCAGAACGCGCTGGCGAGCGGCAAGCTCCCGATCTTCGACGCGCGACACAACGTCGACGCGGTGAGCGCGAGCGGGCTCAACTGGATCTCGCTGCTGAACCCGAACGCTGGCAACGGGCCCGCCGTACAGTACATGTCGTTCAACACGCCCGTCGGCGCCGCCGACGACGCGGTGTGCGGGCGCGTCGTATTCTCCAACCTCCATGTCGGCGCCGGCTCGCAAGGTGGCGTCTCGGACGACCCCCAGGCGGCGTTCCCTGACGGCTGTCAGACCGTCGATCTCAGCGCGCAGCAGAAGGCCCTGGAGTTCATGCTCTTCGATCTGTCGTCGTGCGTGCAGAAGGACGACGCGGCGATCGTCGCGCCGCGCTGATCGACGCGCCGGGCTGATCGTCGCGCCGCGCTGATCAGCAAGCCACCGCCGAGGTTTGTCGGAGTGGAACGGCGACACGACGGGCATCACCTCGAGCAGCGCAGCTCACTGGATGGCGTCGAGGAACATCGCGACGCCGACCGCGAAGATGCCGACACCGAGGAGAAGGATCAACGCCAGCCCGAGCGCCGAGCGGCGCGGCGGCAAGGGAACGCCCATTGCCGGCGAAGGCTCGAGCGGCGCTGCGAGAGGCGCAGGCGCTGCCGCCGCGCGCTTCTGGTCGACGGACCTGATCACGTCCGCGAGCAGCGCCGCGGAGAGAGGGACGGTCCGCCCCGATTGCATCGGCACGGCGCGCCCGTCGAGGTCGTCGTGGCTGCACGGAATCGCAGCGTCGTGCCCGGCGGGTGGCGTCGGCCGCGGCGGCTTCACGGTATGCGCCGCCGCCGCAGCGAGCGCGGCCAGGTCCGGCGCGCTGCCGATCGCCGCGTTCGCGTTCGCGTTCGCGTTCGCGGTGGCCAAGTAGCGGCCCCTCAGGTCGTCCAGCAGGTTCTCCGGGACGCGCGCTACCCGTGTCGGCGCACCGTACGGGTCTTGCTCGCCGTCTGGCGGTGGCTCGGTCGCGACTCCGTCGTGGAGCGGTTCGTTGTCGTCGTGGGTCGTCATCGAGGTCGGCTGCGCGGCTTCGGGCCTCGGCCGCGACGTCCCCTTGGTCTTAGCACGACCGTGACCACCGGAAACTGGTCGCTGGAGTTGCCACGCCTCGCGTCAGAGCCCCGCGGGCTGAGCCGCGCCGCGCTGCGTGCGCAGGCGGTCACGCCGCGAGCAGCTTCTTCAGCTGGGCGCGCAGCGCCTCGGGGCTTCGCTCGGCACGCTCGGCGACGAGGCCTCGGTAGTTTTTTCCGCCCACAGCCAGCAGCGAGCGCGCGATGGCGATGACCACGGCGTCCTCACGCGAAAGCGCGCTCGGCTGCGGGCTCACGGCGCGCGGGTCGACGACCGCATCGCGGGGAGGCGTCATGAGCTGCGCAAGCAGCGACACCGCGAGCTGTCGCGCGTTCGGCACGGAGTGCGAGAGCGCGACTGCCGCTGCCGCGCGGAGCTCCTCGCCGGCGGGGAGGCGGCGCAGCAGGATGGCCTGGAGTCGCGGAATGACGTGCTCGTCGATGCCTTCGAGCTGCCGGAGCCCGGCGATACCCGCGATGCGAACGACGTCGTCCTTGCTCTGGAGCATGCCGACCAGCAAGGGCTTCGAGCGATCGCCCCACATCTTCACGATCGAGGCGGTGGCGGCGCGACATACGCCCGACACGTTGACGCGCAAGTATTTGACGACGAGGTGACCGGCTTGCTCGTCGCCCACGAGCGCCACCGAGAGGAGGAGATCCTCGGCGAGCTCCATCGTGCGCGGGTTCTGTGACTGGTCGCTTTCGATGATCTTCTCGAGCGCAGCCCGCACCACCGGCCATGCCTTGGGACCGAAGTCCTTCAATACGGTGGTGAAAGTGCCACGGATGGCCTGGTCGTTCGCGAGCTTCACGCGTGCGCCGTAGAGCCCGTAGGCGCCCGCCACGCCGGCGTTCACGAGGATGCGCTTCGCATGATCACGGCTCTCCTCGCTGCCCGTGAGGAGCTGCTCGGCGACGCTCGAGAGGATGGCCGGGTCGGAGAACACGCGGAGCAGGTTCGCGGCGACATGCGCGCGCGAGCCCACGGCCTGCGTGCCCTCCATCGCGATGCCGTTGAGCGTGCTCGAGACGGCCCAGAGCGCGCGCGTCTCGCCCGCGGCCGCGAGCGCGCGCAGCGCGGGCTCGAGACGTGCGGCGATCTGCTTGAACACGCGCGGATCCGGAGTCTGCGTCAGGCGCTGGAGCCACGCGGTCGGATTCTGGACGAGCGCCTCCGCCACCTCGTCGAGCGCGACCGGGCCTCCTGCTGCGGCTGTCAGCTGCTGCCCCTGCGGAGAAGGCGCGCCGGCGGTGCCGTACGCGCTCGGCGCGTACACGGGCCCCCGCTCGAGCCATGCCGGTGCGGCGTCGCCTGCGCCGCGCGCGCTGGCAGGCGCCGACTCGGTCTTGTGCGCGCGCGCCGGCAGCGGCGGCGGCTGCGGCGCTTGCCCGGGCTGCGTTCCGCGGCCCACGTGCGTCGGCCCTGGGCTCGGCGTGATCGGCCGCATCTCTTCGCCCGTGCCCATGGAGCGACCGAGCGAACCTCCGCGCGAGGAAGCCGGGCCGCCCATGGCGTTCGTCGGTGCCAGCAGCTCGCGCAGCTCTGCGCGAAGCTCGCGCATGTTCTGCGGACGGTCCTGGGGCTCCTTGGCAAGGGCGCGAAGAATGATCTTCTCGAGGAGCGGATCGACGTCGGGCCGGATCAGCGACGGCTTCACTGGCTCGGTAAACTGGTGCTTGTTGAGGATCGACTGAGGCCGCTCCGCCGTGAACGGCACTCGCCCCGTGGCGAGCTCGTAGAGGACGACGCCACACGCGTAGACGTCGCTGCGCGCATCGAGCTCGTCGCCGCGACACTGCTCGGGCGACATGTACTCGGGCGTGCCGGCGATGATCCCCGCCTCCTGCTCCGCGCCCGGCAGCGCGCGATGCTGCGCGATGCCGAAGTCGCAGACCTTGACGAGCTCGATCGGCTGACCGTCGTCGTCCTGTCCCGGCACGATGACGAGGTTCTCGGGCTTGATGTCGCGATGGACGATCCCGCGCGCATGCGCGTGCGAGAGGCCGGCGCACGTCTGCATCATGACCTCGGCGATGCGCTGCGCGGGGAGGACGCCGTCCTTCTCGAGGACCGCACGCAGCTCGACGCCGGCGAGGAACTCCATCGCGAGATAGAGGAGGCCGTCCGGCTCCTGACCGAAGTCGATGACGCGCGTGATGTTGGGATGATCGAGCCGGCTCGCCGCGAGCGCCTCGGCGTAGAAACGGCGACAGAAGTCGATATCGTGCTGGAAGGACTCGTGAAGGACCTTCACGGCGACCGCCATGCGCAGCTCGCGATGGCGGGCCTTGTACACGGCGCCGACGCCGCCACGACCGATGAGCGATTCCATGAGCAGCTTGCCACCGGCGAGCGCGCGGCCAACGTTTCCGTCGACTGGCTCCGTAGGTAGCGGACTTGCCCGCGACAGGTCGGCGGTGTGGCTCGCGGTGAGCATCATGCTCGTCGACGAGGGCCGCTTGCTGCGTACGAAGCCGTTGGCGTTGGGCGGCGATATGCTCGGCGAGCTCGACGGGCGTGCGTCGGGCATCGGCGAGATGCGCATGGGGAAGCCGTCCTCGGTCGGCGGCCCGAGCGGGAGCGCGAGGTAGTAGAGAGGCTCCGCCATGCTCGGCAGGTGGACCTCGAGCACGTGCTGCGACGCGTTCACCGGCGCCGTATCAAGCGGCACGTACACCTGACTGCCCGTGAAGGCAGCGGCGTCGAGAACCTCCTTGGCTTCGTCGTCGGCCAGATCGGCGACGAGTACTGGAAGGAGGTCTTCCGGGGGCAGGGAAGCCATCGAGAGACTACATAAAGGATCTCACCTGCGACCTCGCGGGTCAACGGAGGCCTCGACGATCACTTCTGCGCCCGACGCGCTCCCAGCGACCACACGCAACTCGGCGATCTCTCACATCACGCACAGCTCGTCATTCGCGGGCGCGTTGCAGATGCGAGCGGACCATTGCACAATTGAAGTGTCGACCGCTCGGACCGGAGCCGCCCTCGTCGCCCCCTTCGCGCGTCGCCATCATCGCAGTCGAGCGACGCAGCCCTCGGCCTCGACGCGCGCACTGTCGATGCACTGGCGAAACGCCTTCGAGGCGTCCTCGGGTCGTCCGGAGCGCTCGTACGCGTCCCCGAGCAGCAGCCACGAGGCGGCGCGCGACGGGTCGATCGCGATCGAGCGCGCGGCCGCATCGATCGCCGCATCGGTGTCGCCGCGTTCGAGGGCGGCGCGCGCCGTCGCGTGTTGACGGGTCGCCTCGGCAGTGAGCTCCGCCGGAACCACGGCGGCCGGCGGGGGCTGCGCAGCGACGGCGAGGCTCGGCGACGACACCGTGGCGTGGGAGTCGTTGCCGGGCACGAGCGACCGACCGAACGCCGCGACGCACACGACCGCGCAGACGGCAGTCGCGGCGCTCACCAGCCGTGCGAAACGAGCACGCCGGGCGGCGGCGAATGCCTCGCGGACGGCCCTTCGCGTAGCTTCGCCGCGCGGATCGGTGGCCACCTCGTCGGCGACGTACGGCTCGGAGAAGAACGCCTCGTCGAGCCGCTCGCCATCGTGTGGCGGCTCGTCGAGCACGACCGCACGCGTTGCGATGCTCGGGGTCTCGTCGCCTGACACTGCAAATGCATCCCTCATCACCGGGAGAGTTGTCGCGCCGCCTTCGGAGCATGCACGGGCGATCATTTTGGTGCGAGTCGCGGCGGCCCGCACCTACAAAAGCGACGCGGCCCCCTCACCGCGAGGTGAGGAGGCCGGCCGCAACGTCGTCGTCGACTACAGGTAGACTACATGCATTTGCCGCCCTTGCAGGACTTGCCGCCTGCGACGTTGCAGACGTTGCCGCAGGTGCCGCAGTTGTTGTTGTCCTTGACGAGGTCGTTGCACACCTTGCTGCCGGCGACGCACTCGGGGCGGCTCGGCAGGCACGTACAGGCAGAAGCGGTACAGGTCGAGCCGCTCTGGCAGATCGTCCCGCAGGCGCCGCAGTTCTTGGGATCGGAGCTGGTGTCCGTGCAGGTCCCGGCCGTGCACTCCATGATCGGCGGCGAGCCGCACGTGCACGCGCTTCCCGAGCAGACCTTGCCGCCCGTACACGAGATCCCGCACGCGCCGCAGTTGCTCGTGCTCGTCGTGGTGTCGACGCAGTTGTTCACGCAGTCCGTGAGCGCAGGGTCGCAGGTCGCCCCGCACGCACCCTTGCTGCAGACCTGACCGGCGTTGCACTTGGTCGCGCAAGCGCCGCAATGGAGCGGGTCGCTCGCCTCTTCCGCGCAGACGCCGCCGCAGTTGGTCGCCGTCGGCGACGTGCAGACGCAGGCTGCGTTCGAGCAGGTGAAGCCGGTCCCGCAGACCTTGCCGCACGCGCCGCAGTTGTTGGGGTCGTCGAGCAGGCGGACGCACTGGCCGCCGCAATCGACCTTGCCGTTGGAGGTGCCGCCGTCGTTGCCGCCGCAGCCGCCCGCGGTGCACGCGCCGGCGAGACAGACCTCTCCGTTCGCGCACTTGGTGTTGCACGCGCCGCAGTTCAGCCGGTCGACCGTGACGTCGACGCAGACGTTGTTGCACGACAGCTCGCCGGCGGCGCATCCGCAGGTGCCCGCGATGCACTGCGCGCCGTTCTGGCAGGCGACGCCGCACCCGCCGCAGTTCAGGTTGTCGCTCTTCTCGTCGACGCACGAGTTGTTGCAGTTGCTGAGGCCCGGCGCGCAGCCGGCGGCGCAGGCGCCGAGGCTGCAGGCGGCCATCGTGCTCACGCAGGTCGTCCCGCAGGCACCGCAGTTCTTCGGGTCCTGGGCGAGATCGACACACGCGCCGTTGCAACCGCTGGTTCCCGCGGGACAGCCGCAGCTGCCCTGGAGGCAGGCCTGGTCGGCGGCGCACTTCGTTCCGCACGTACCGCAGTTGTTCGGGTCGCTCGACTTGTCGACGCACGAGTTGCCGCAGGTCGTGAGCACCGCGCCGGCGTCCCCGGTCGGGCAGGTGGTCGCGCACTGCCCGAGGCTGCAGAAGGGGGCGGTGGCGTCGCACCTGACGCCGCACGCACCGCAGTTGTTCGGATCCTCGCGGAGGTTCGCGCACGTTCCGTCGGTGCACTTCACCTCGGTGTCGCGGCAGACCAGCGGGCCGGCGTCGGCATCGGGCGTGCTCGTGTCCGCGCCCGCCTCGATCGGCGGTTGGGGGACGACGTCGGGACCGGCCTCGGCGCCGGCTTCGTCATTCGTCGGAGTTGCGGTCCCATCGTCACCGCCGCACGCGGGAAGCAGGAGGGAGGCGCCGACGCAGCCAGCGGCAAGCAGCACCGCGATGTGAAGAATGGATTTGTTCATGATCTCCTCGGGGCGCGTCGCGAGACGGCCGTCATTGACGCTCCCCTGGAGCTGAGGTGCCGTCTCGACGAGGCGATCATGCAACGCAAGCGAGTGGAGCCGAACTTTTCGGCCGAGGACTGGTCACTCGTTCGACCACCACCTCCCGGCGCGCGGCCGTCTCAGGGACCGAGCGCGAGGATGGCCTCGGCTTCGGCGCGCGCCCATCCGCGTGGGTACTTCGTGAGGTAGTCGCGAGCCGCGGCGACGGCGCGACCACGATCGATCTTGTCGAGCGCTCGCATGCGCTCGACGGTGGCCGACTCGGCGATGGGGCTCGACGGGTACTCGGCGAGCAGGCGGTCGAAGAGCACCACCGCCCCCCGCGGGTCTCCGTTCTTGCTCGCACGCTCGGCTCGCGCCGCAAGCTCGTTGGCCGCGGCCAGCTTCGACGC
>JAYTOQ010000452.1:0-2448 GCA_043747665.1 Polyangiaceae bacterium
GGCGCCGGATAGACGGGGCCCTTCTTGACGAGCTCCGGCTCCGGCGGCGCGACCGCCTCCTGCGTCGTGTCGATCTCCGTCGGCTCCTTCGCCTCTTTCGCCTCTTTCGCCGGCGCGCCGCCGCACCCCGTCACCGCGGCAGCCATCAGGCCCGCGAGGACGACGAGATGCGCCGCCGTATCGTTCACGTCGCCGAGCTCGAGGCCTTCTCGGGCTTCTCCGGCTTTTCGGCCGCCGGCGGCGCCGCCGTGCACGCGAACGAGAGCTTCTTCCCGGGACGCTTCTCGCCGGTCTTCTCGTCGTCGACCTCGGCGTCGATGATGCCGACCACCACGCTGCCGCCCTTCTCGAGCGCGCCGAAGAGGAGCTCCTCGCCGAGGGGCGTCTTCACTTCCTCCTGGATGATCCGGGCGAGGGGACGCGCGCCGAAGTCGGGGTCGTAGCCCTTCTCGGCGAGGTAGGTGCGCGCCGGCTCCGTCACCTCGATGGTGACGTGCTTCTCGGCGAGCTGTCCCGAGAGCTCCTTCATGAACTTGTCGACGATGCTGCCCATCGTGCCAGGCGAGAGCGGATCGAACCCGATGCGCGCATCGAGGCGGTTCCGGAACTCGGGGCTGAAGAGCAGCTTGTACTCGCGCTCGGCATCGCCGGTCGCTCGCTTGTCGCCGAAGCCGACCGAGCGACGCCCGAGGTCGCGCGCACCGACGTTGCTCGTCATGAGGAGGATGACGTGGCGAAAATCGGTCGACTTGCCGTTGTTGTCGGTCAATTTGCCGTGGTCCATGATCTGGAGGAGCACGTTGAAGACATCGGGATGCGCCTTCTCGATCTCGTCGAGGAGGAGGACGGCATGCGGCGTCTTCGCGATGGCGTCGGTGAGCAGACCGCCCTGGTCGAAGCCCACGTAGCCCGGCGGCGCGCCGATGAGCCGCGAGACCGTGTGGCGCTCCATGTACTCGCTCATGTCGAAGCGCAGGAACGAGATGCCCATGACCTTCGCGAGCTGCTTCGCTGCCTCGGTCTTGCCGACGCCGGTGGGGCCGGTGAAGAGGAAGTTGCCGATGGGCTTCTCGGGCGAGCGGAGTCCGGCGCGCGCCAGCTTGATGGCGGCGGCGAGCTGGTTGAGCGCGCGGTCCTGACCGAAGACCACCTTCTTGAGATCGAGGTCGAGCGCGCGCAGCTTCTCCTTGTCGTTCGAGGAGACCTCGCGCGGCGGGATCTGCGCCATGCGCGCGAGCACCGTTTCGACATCGACGACGCCGACGATGATCGGTGCCGAGCCGTCGAGACCAGGTCCGGGACCGCCGTCGGCGGCGGCGACGGCGGCGTCCTTCTTGGCGGCGTCGCCCGCTTCGGGCTCGTCACGGAGGAGGTTGGGGGGCTTCTCACCCTTGTAGAGCGCAAGCTTGGCGGCGGCGCCGGCCTCGTCGAGCAAGTCGATGGCCTTGTCGGGCAGCCGCCGATCGTGGAGATAGCGCGCAGAAAGCGTGGCCGCGGCGTCGAGCGCCTCGTCCGTGTACTTCACGCCGTGGAACTCCTCGTACTGGGGTCGGAGCCCGGCGAGGATCTTCTTCGTGTCCTCGATGGACGGCTCGTTGACCTCGACGCGCTGGAAGCGTCGCGCGAGGGCGCGGTCCTTCTCGAAGTGCTGCCGGAACTCCTCGAACGTGGTCGAGCCGATGCAACGCATGCGACCGGAGGCGAGCGCGGGCTTTAGGAGGTTCGACGCGTCCATGCTGCCGCCGCTGGTGGCGCCGGCGCCGACGATGGTGTGGATCTCGTCGATGAAGAGGATCGCTCCTTCGATCTTCTGGAGGCCCTTCACGACGCCCTTGAGGCGCTCCTCGAACTCGCCGCGGTACCGCGTGCCGGCGATGAGGGCGCCCATGTCGAGCGAGTAGACGGTCGACTTCTCGAGCGCCTTCGGCACCTCGCCGTTGACGATCTTGAGCGCGAGGCCCTCGACGATCGCGGTCTTGCCGACGCCGGAGTCGCCCACGAGCAGCGGGTTGTTCTTCTTGCGGCGAGCGAGGATCTGGATCATCCGCATGACCTCGTTCGAGCGGCCCACGAGCGGATCGATACGCGAGCTCTTGGCCTCCTCGTTGAGGTTGATCGTGTAGGCCTTCAGCGGATCCTTGCGCGATCGCGGCCCGTCCTCGTCGCCGCCGAGCGACGCAGGCTCCTTGTCGGCGCCGCCGCTCCCGCCCTCGCCCTCGTCCATCTTCGAGATGCCGTGCGACATGTACGCGACGACGTCGAGCCGCGTGACGCCGCTCTTCTCGAGAATGTTCACGGCCGGTGAATCACGCTCGGCGAAGATGGCGACCAGCACGTTCGCGCCGGTGACCTGGTCCTTGCCGCTCGATTGCACGTGGCTCATCGCGCGACGGATCGCGCGCTGGACGCCGAGCGACGCAGTGGGCGTCGTGAAGGCGTCCTCGGGAA
>JAYTOQ010000453.1:0-1897 GCA_043747665.1 Polyangiaceae bacterium
GCGCGTCAGGTTCGTCCGCGTGACCGTCGCCGCGGTTTCGTTCGAGCTGCGGTGATCTCACCTCAGCTCGCGGCCCGGCGTCGCGGAGGCAGCGACGAAGAGGGCGAGCGTCGACGATTCCGTTTGCGCGCTGTCGATCCGTGTGCGACCCGAGGCGCGTGAAGACATCCTCCGTCATGGTCCTCGCCGCGGCTTGCTTCGTCGCAGCGTCGCTCGCTTGCTCCGGCATCGCGTTCGCGCAGAGCGCCGAGGTCGAGCGCGTCAGCGGCGAACGTCACGAATCGTCGGCGCCTCCGCCGAGCCTTCCCGAGCAGCCGCCGGTCGCGCCGGGTGAGCCGCCGCCCGCGCAGACCGGCTTCCAGATCGCGTTCCGCACCGGCGTCGCGATTCCCGCGGCGAAGGTCGGCGGCAGCGGCCAGTCGATGAGCGACGTCTTCGCGCCGCAAATCCCGGTCCTCGTCGAGCTGGGCGCAAAGCCGATCGACGAGCTGTTCGTCGGCGTCTACGGCGGCTTCGGGCTCGGCGGCGTCGCAGGCTCGTTCGCAGAGCAGTGCAGCGCGGTCGGAGTCTCGTGCTCGGCACACACGTTGCGCCTCGGCGTGGAGGGCATCGTCTACTTCTTGCCGGCACATCGGCTCGGTCCCTGGGTCGGCTACGGCATCGGCCTCGAGCAATCGACGGTCTCCGCGGAGGCCAATCGCTCCTTCGCCACGACGTCGGTGTCGGGCCTCGAGCTCGCGCACCTCATGGCGGGCATGGATGTTCGCGTCAGCCACTACTTCGGCATCGGCCCGTTCGTCGACGTCGCGGTCGGCCGCTACACGCACATGCACGAAGACGGGTCGCTCTCGTCGGTGCGCGGGAGCGACAACGACATCACGAATCCCGCCGCGCACCTCTGGGTCTCGCTGGGCGCGCGCGCGGTGGTCTTCCCGTAGTCGTCGTCACGGCGCTCGCGCAGCTTCGTTTCGTTTGGGCACGCGCGCGCTCAGCGCGCGGTCAATCGAGCGAGGATCAACCCGTTCACCTCTGCGTGCTCCAGCCGGTACGCGCCCGCCGCGCGAAGGAGGAGCCGTTGTTCCGTTCCGACGACCGCGCCGTTCTCCAGGAGCGGAGCGTCGGTGGTCGGAATTCGGCTTCCATCCGGGCCGAAGACCGTGACGCGTGGTGGACCGATGCCCCGCGTCCGTACGACGAGCGGCCGACCGATTCGCGTATCGAGCTCCTGCGAAGGCGGTTGTGGCCGCCCGCTGAAGACGACGAGGTTCACGATCTGTTCGTCGCTCTGCACCGCGCCGGTATCCGCGAGGCTTGTCGTCGAGGACGCATTCCGGCACGACGCTCCCGCCGCCGCCAACGTCGCCATCAGAGCAAAGGAACGGATAGGAGCCGAGAGCAGCTTCGTCATTCAAGCCTTCCAAGCGTCGGCCTCGCGGCGGCATTCCCGCCGCGCCTTCTTCGACAGGGCCGTATCGGGCCACACCTCGTCGGAGATGTCATCCGCGGCGCGCTCGGGGCGCTGACGTGAGCTTCGAGTGGATCGCCTCGCTCCGTTAGCGGCTACGGCGCGTTCAGCTTCGCCCGGACGGCCGCCGCGAAGGCCAGCAGGTCGTCGAGGTTTCGCTCGACGATGCTCCGGACGATGCCCAGATCGACGGCCATGTACCCGTGGACGACGAGGTTCCGAAAGCCCGCCATCTTGCGGAGCGTGGCGCACTGGGGCTCGTCGATCCATCCGGCGCGCCGGAGGAGGTCGAACAGCTCTGCGTTGGTGTTCGGCTCGCCGAGACGCGCGTCAGAGACGATGTGCGACGCGACATCGAGCGCGGCCTGGATCGCGAGCTGGAGCGTGTGCTCCACGAACCGCTCCTCGCGAACGTCCGTCGCGATCCGCTCC
>JAYTOQ010000454.1:0-2166 GCA_043747665.1 Polyangiaceae bacterium
GCACCCGGTCCGCCCGCGGCCGATCGCTTCGCCACCATCACCAAGGTGTGCGCCGGCGTGTCGTCGGAGCTTCGCGCATCGCTCGGGCCGCTCACGAAGGAGCTCGCCTCGCTCCGCCGCCACGAGGTCACCGACGAGCAGCTCGACACGCTCCGCCGGCGCCTCAGTCATACGCAGGAGCTCGTCGCGAGCCTGCGCAGCATCGGCAGCCTGCCCGAGCACGAGCTCGCGACCGAGGTCGACCTCGTCGAGATCGCGCGCGGCGCCGCTCGCGACGGCAACGTCTTCGGCGAGCGGAATCAGGTCAAGGTGGTGGTAAAGGCCCCGGACGGCCAGCGCCTGTACGTCCGCTGCGGGACGAAGGCGGTCGGCGCCCTCGCGCGCGAGCTGGTCGCCCATGCCGTCGCCGCATCGCCCAGGAACGCGGTCGTGGAGATCTCGGTCGCCGATGACCCGGCCGGGCCTCGCCTCGTCGTCGACGACGCGGGGTCACCGCTTCCGGCGTCGGCAAGGCGCTCGTTTCTCGCGCTCGAGACCCACGCCGGGCAGTATGCCCGTCCGAGCGGCCTTCCCATCTTCATGGCGGCGGAGCTCGCAGCCTGTGTCGGAGGGCGTCTCGAGCTCTCCGACGCGCCCGCGCGCGCCGGCGACGCCACCGTCGGCGGGCCTGCAGGCGGCGGTCTGCGCGTCGCGGTCACGTTCGCGAAGACGTGATAACCTAGGGCGCGATGCGGGTCTTGATCGTCGAGGACTCGGACTCGATCTGCCGGATGATCGAGGCCCTGGTCGCCGCCCGCGGGTTCGAGGTGAAGAGCGCGAGCACGGGCGCTCGCGGCCTCGAAGAGGCGTTCGCGTGGAAGCCTGACGTCATCCTGCTCGACATCAACTTGCCCGGCTCTTTCGACGGTCTGCAGGTCTGCACGAAGCTCCGGGCCGACGCCGGAACGAAGGACACCCCGATCATCATCATCAGCGCGATGAACGACGACGAGGTGAAGCGCCAGGCCATCACCAACGGCGCGAACGCGTTCTACGAGAAGCCGTTCAGCCCGCTCGCTCTCCTCAAGGAGATCGAGGCGCTCGCCAAGAAGAGCGAAGCGGCGCTGCGCCTCTGAAAGTCACCGCGGCGCCGCTCGTCGCGCTCGCGTCCTCAGCCGAGCAGCTTGAGGTTCTTCTTCGCGCGCGCTTCGGCCTCGGTGATGACCGACGTGGCCTCGTCTGCTGGGATCTTCAGCTTGGCGGCGAGCTCGGCGATGAGCTTGGACTCGGCCGGGTGCTGCTCGCCGTCGGCGAACGAGAGGAGCACCGCGTGCTGGAGACAGACGCGTCGCGAGCCTGCGGACAGATCCTGCAGGTTGATGTCGTCGAGGGTCCGCTTCTCACTCGCGTAGTCCTGGAGACGCTTCTTCTCCTCGGGCGTCGCCTCGTAGGCGTCGAGGAGCGCGTCGAGCATCTCCTTCTCCTTGGCCGCGAAGTCGCCGTCTGCCCATGCGACGGGAACGAGGGCCTGGATCAGCGCGAAGGTTTCCTCTTGCATGAGGCGGAGGATAAAGCCGCGGGCGGTGTCGTGGGAAGACGCAACCGTCACGCGTGCTCTCAGCGCACGAACACGTCCCGATACGCTCAGGAAACGTCGTTCGAGCAGTCGGTGGCGACGGCCAAGCCCGCCGGCTTACCGAGTGACGCGCGCCGCAGAGCCACGCGCGCCGTGCGCTTGGACGAGGCGTAGAGATCGAGCCAGAAGTTTGCGTGCGCCGCGTTGCAGTGGCCGGTCCGGCCGCCGTAGGGCAGCACGGTCCCGTTCTCCGCCCGCTGCATGTTCTCGTCCATGTCGAAGAGATCGCGGGTCAGCTCCAGCGTGTGCACGTTGGTGTCGGGTAGGGAGGACGAATCACCGAACACGTTCCAGTACGTCGTTCCGCCAAGGAACGTGTAAGTTGCACGGATCTGCGTCCAGGCGTCGAGCTCGCCGACCAGGAAGTAGTGGTAATCGTTGGGGCCGCCCTGCTGGGCGCCGCAGTTCGGGGTCAGCACACTGACGGTCAGCGTGAGCCCGCCGTGGCTGTCCGTGCCGCGCTTGACGTCGACAGTGGCGGCGGAGCCCGGAACGACGTCTTGAACGCGCTTGTCCTCGACGACCATCGCGGGCGTCACGAGCGTCCAGCC